>JBHHWX010000290.1:0-7819 GCA_046756745.1 bacterium
CATTACCTTCATTAGCTTTAGAAGCGCTTTTCGTTTATTACGATTCCGACTTCTCTATCGACTCGACGCGAATCGAGTTTGTAAGCGGTGGCGAGATCATAGCAGAGATTCCATTTTATGATCGTGTCTATGCCCAAATTAAGTTCTTGCCATCGGAGCTTATTCACAGACGAGATCAAAATTATTTACCCGTAGAGGAAATTTTGCCCAGCAGACCGCCAGACAATTTTGAATCGTTTTCCTTTCTAGAGAAATTGACGGAAAGGGGCACCATTAAAGACAAGATCATACTTATCGGTTCTACTGAAGAGAATGAAGATAGCCATGCTATATCAAATGAGCAAACTTATCCGGGTCTGTTTGTGCATGCGAGTATCCTGAATACCATTTTACAGCAGAAGGTTTTGCGCGGCGCTTCTTGGGCAGACTCTGAGTTGGTTGCGGTCATTCTTGTTGCTGTGTTTGCTCTCCAACAGAAATTACAGTCCGCAAATGCTTGGATAATCTATCCTGTAATGGTTCTTGGCTTTTTAGCTCTGGTCAATCTTGTCGGCATCGTTGCTTACTTTCAAGGACTGCAATTAGATGTCGCCTTGTTCAACAGCGCGGTCGTTCTCGCTTTTCTTGTCACTATCATGAAGGTCGGTTTACTTAACATATCCATCACCAGGCCGGCGTATCCCGGTAAATTAGCAAGCGAAGTCGGCGCGATTGGGTCAGATACGAAGCGGAATCAGGTGTTCATCAGTTACAGCCGCCATGATAAAAAGTGGTTGAAAAAATTACAAATCATGCTTAAACCGTTGGAGCGAAATCATGTTATCTCGATATGGGATGACACCAAAGTTGAGCCGGGAACGGTGTGGGAAAAGGAGCTTGAGGAGGCCCTTAATTCAGCAAAGGTTGCGGTTTTATTAGTGAGCCAAACGTATCTCGCTTCTGATTTTATTATGAACTATGAATTGGTTGAAATATTCAAAGCGGCTGAAGAAGAAGGGCTGATCATTATTTGGATTCCGTTGAGTGCAAGCATGTACAAAGAAACAGCTCTGGCCGACTACCAAGCGG
This sequence comes from bacterium, assembly GCA_046756745.1. Taxonomy (GTDB): domain Bacteria; phylum Zhuqueibacterota; class Zhuqueibacteria; order Oceanimicrobiales; family Oceanimicrobiaceae; genus JBHHWX01. The sequence goes on from JBHHWX010000290.1 coordinate 1,069, forward strand.
TCATCGATCCTAAGAAGCCGCTGGACAAACTCACCCCGGCAAAACGCAAAGAACAATTAGTCTACATCGGCAACAAAATCAAGGAAGCGATTGAGTCTTTGTAGGTCTGATCATATAAGCCAAAAAGCTCAACATCAACCCCCAAACAATATACCCCAAACCCGTCTCATTCAACCATTCGGGTTGTATCTTTGTTAGCAAACCAAACTTTTCTAAGAAATAAAAACCAAACGTACCGGCAAAACCGGCAATAGCCGCATTGCGCACCTGGTGCGTGGCTGCTTTGGGGAGAAAAAGCGCGACCATCGGAATAAAAAGGGTCGTGGTTAAAATGCCTGAAGACAGGTAAAAGATGTCCCACAAAGATTCCGTAAAAAGCGCATAGATGTAGGCCATGACCACAGCGCCGGCGGACATGAGTCTCGCAACCAGGCGGCGGTCGATGTTTTTCTTTTTCTTGACGATGACCGGCTCTATGTAATCATAAGAGAGCGATAACGCCATGACGTTTCCGCATGTATCAATAGTGGACATAGAAGCGGCTGCCAACCCGACGATGAGCATGAGGCTGAGTAAAGTAGGCGAGTGTTCGTTAATCAAGACAGCGAAAATAGCGGCGCCATCGTTGAGTTTTTCCGGGATTTCTGCGCCTGCCGGCGGATATAAATAAAGCGCGGATAGGCCGATTAGCGACGGCAAGATGGCGATAAAGATGAAGGAATTGATACCTGCGATGAGGACGCCCTGGCGTGCGTTTGTATCTGTTTTAGCCGCTTGCAGTCGCAGCCAAATATCCGTCTCGACAATCCAGCCGGGCAAATAGGCGATCAGGGTCATCATGATGAGCGCCGGACCGGCAGAGAACAGCGCCAGAGCGGATGCGCCGGTTTTTGGGGCCGATGGAATCTGATTCAAGAAGCCAAGCAGCGATTCTTGGGCCAGGACGGCTTTGCCGGCTACCCAAGAAATGGCGACAATGAAAAACGCTACCAGGGCAAACTGCAGCTTGTCGGTGGTGACCACCGCTGAGAAGCCGCCTAAAGAGGAATAGACCGCAACCACAAATGCGATGAACGCTAAAATCAGATGAAACGGAACTTCCAGAATAGGGGATAAAATTTTTGCGGCGGCAAAGATTTCCGCGCCCCCCCAAACGAGAAAAACAAACGCCAGCGGCAGAGCAAAGTAAACGCGAATACGCGCGCCGAAACGGTTCGCCAACATCTCCGGTTGGGAAAACGCTTGCAATTTACGAAAGCGGGGAGTCAGAATATAATAAAGCGCCATGACGATGAGCCAGGGAATGGCCAACAACCAGAGTGCGCCCAAACCGTACCAATACACCAATTGCACCGCATAAACACAGGACCAACTGATGGACATAAAACTGGCGGAGATGGACAAACCTGTCGCCCACGAGCCTAATGATTTGCCCGCAGCCCAAAAATCAAGGTCGACTTCTCGAGAGTATTTCGTGGAACGGTAGCCACGCCAGCCGATGTAGACGACAAAAAATGAGTAAAGGAGAAAGCCGGTCCAGTAGATCCAGTGCATGACTTCATAACTTTATTATATTCGAGGCACGGATTATTCTGGCAAGAGGTAGGTTTCGTTGAGGGTAGACTTTAGCGACTTGCCGCCGCTTTGGAATGATTTTTCGATGCGATGTCTAATGTCTTGTTCATCATCATAATTTACCGAGAAATAATTTTGCTTTTTTGCCATAACAGATCTCCTTGTCCCGAATCTTAAAGACATTTTCAGCCATTGAATAAAGATAGCACCTATACTGGTCTATATCAACAAAAATATGTTACATTATTTCGGCCTTAATTATTTCTAATGCGGCCAAGCCGTAACCAAAATTGACCCGGACATTTATTAGGACAAATCGTCTAATTCAGCGGAGTAATGGATTGATGGAGTAAGAGAGGGCTGTGTTGCAAACTTTCAAAAATCCATTGCTCCAACAATCCAATACTCCGATTGATTAATTTATTAAAAACTTACCGTATTTAATTCTTTTGCAAAAAAACAAAGTTTTTCGGGATAATAGATAAAGAAAGACTCACATCCCTGTCCGCATTTCCATCGGCTGGGCAATCAGCCAAAGACTTAAAACCGAAAAAAGGATCATCAAACCGATCATCGGGATCTGGCTCCGGATTGCAGTTGCTCTCTTTTCAAAAATCAGGTAGGCCTGTTTGTGAGAAGTAACGATTCCGAATACATGACCGATGATGACCAGACCCACCTGCACGTACCATATCGTTTCCAACGATAAGAGCGCCTCGGGACGCCAATATGCCGTGCCGAAGAGATCCCAGCCAAAGCCGAACGGGTCGGAGATCAGCGCTGCCAGCTTCTGGCTTTCCATGAAGAAATGTTCGACGTTGTGGGCGATGTGGTAAAAAAGTGCGATGGGAATCAGGCCGTAAGCATAGGTTGCGAATAAGCCGGCAGGCGATTTCAGCCGGTCTCCTGAAAAAAGTCCGGACAGCGTCACAAACAAACCATAAACCAACACCGGCAAGGCCAGACAGATCATCATGCCGAATGTAAAAGCGGCGATTTCGTTGACGGACAGATTAACTTGAATCGTCCGTACCAGGCTCTTCCAGTTTGGCGTCATGGTCAGACCGTGAAATGCCGTGAGTGCAAACATGATCAAAGCTAAATAAGCTTCGTCCTTTCTCGGCTTGGGCACGTCGGCAAGATCAGCGGCAAACGGCCGGATATTGAACGCAACGTTGTCGTGCGGACAAGAGCGGAAGCATTCGGCGCACATGATGCAGTAGGTGTTGCTTCGCATGGTTTTGAGATATTGGCCCGTCGGGCAGGGATAGCTATTGCCATTTCCCGTAAGACAGTCGGCGGTTTTACATGAGCTGCACACCTCCAGGCTTCGGGCGCGAATCTCGACCGGCGCAAACATAGCGTAGAGGCCGCTCACCCTTCCGATCAAGCATCCGTAACGGCAGAAAGATTTCTTCTCGAACAACATTCCCGGGATGAATACCAGACCGAACATGATGAGCCCGAGGGTCGCGGTCGCTTCGGGACTGAGGGTGATGTGGTAGCCCAATTCCAGCCAGGTCAGAAAGACAAACAGGATCGCCGCCAGATAAATGTTTTTCAGCCATCGCGGCCATTTCCAGCCGAGATTGATGCTGTCTTTTTTAAATTTGAACAAGGACAGCCTGGTCAACCAGCTCGTCAACGCCTCCCACGGACAGGCATAGCACCACATCTTCCCGAAGAATAAAATCAGAAAGATGAGACCGATCCACCAGATGTTCCAGGTGAGGGTAGGAGCGATATTCCTACCCGGATGCTGATTGCCGTAAAACCCGGCAAATAGGATGACGAGAAACAAAAAAACCACAAAAAGTTGGCTCAAAACCTGTGTCGTTCTTGATTTAAAGAATCGTTCGACGGCTTTGAACTTTGTCAATTCAAACGTACTGCTTTCAGCTCTTTCCGGTTTGCGCTTAGAGATTTCTAAAATCAGAACGGATACCAGCATGACAATGACAATTGACGAGTAGTACAACCAATCGGGAATGCCAGCCATGTTGCCAGCCATATCAGGATTCATGACTTTTCGATATTCAATAATCAATCGTCAATTGAGTTACATCCTCTCCGGCAAAACTTTGATCGCATTACCAGGCGCCGGGCAATAATACTCGCAGATGCCGCAGCCGGTACAATTGTCCGCAATCACTCTCGGCTTTCTGTCCTCCATGACGATGGCCTCGCCCTTGAGCGGGCAGCGCTCGAAACAGTAGTCGCACATATTTACCTGACCCGCGTAAGCGAAGCACTTGTTGCGAATAAGATACGCTGTTGCCATTTTGATTTTCTCAATGGGCACGAGCGCTCCCTCAGGACAGGCGGAGACGCACGGCGTGTCCTGACAGAGATAGCACGGCGCCTCGGCCGGAACGATCATCGGGGTATCGACAGCAACGCCGTATTTAGGATCCGCTTTGATGATGGCGTCATGGGGGCAGGCCTCTATGCAGAGGTCGCAGCGGGTACATTGAGCGAGAAAGGAGAGCTCGTCGATCGTGCCGGGCGGACGGTGCAGAGGCGCGACCATCTTCTTCGCCTTGGACTCGATCTGGTGGTCGAGCACTTCAGCAGTAAATTCGAAAAACGATTTTAACCCGCCGCGTAAAAATTCAGAGCGGGTCATGGGTTGATCGCTATTCATGACGTGGTTGATTTAGTTTGCTTTTTGTAACCGATTCATAGGGCATTCATCTTCTTTTGACATGATAACTGGATAAACCGGATTTACAAGATGATTCTCTCCAATTGTCAATTTCGTGACCTAAATAGTGTCTGAACGAAAACTCTCAAAAATGCTCAAGCACCCGTCCTCGGGTGCGCTTGACGCTTTGTAAAAACAATAGATTACGACGCCCCGGGGACGGGGCTTAGAGCTTATTCTGAGTTTTCGGTCAGACACTAAATAGTGAACTGACGTACTATAATTTTCTCAAATACGGTATTTTCAATAACGTCATTGGTCACCTTTAACCTGCCTTTTCTTGGTAAAACCAACTCCGATAAAAATCATCAGAAACACCGCTCCGAAGAAAATGGGCACCATGTTGAAATTGGTTTGGCCGATAACGACAGGAAATGGAATTCTTTCAAAGAAGCCGGGGCGCGGTTCAAATGTCACATTGATAAAATACTTTTCGGCCTCCTGAAATATGTAACTCCTTTTATATTCGTTGTAATCGCACTGGACCTCAGTTGGCGCCGCGACTTCAGTCTCTCCGCCGAGGAATGTTTCTTTGCTTACTGAGATGTCGATGGGTTTGGCGTAGACTTCGCCGGTCAGCTTGTTTTTGATGTACACTTTGATGCGAACAGTTTGTTCGGGTCTTGGATTCCCGGGAAAAATCGAAAAGGTCACGACATACCCTTCGGCGTCGGCGTCGATAACCATGGTTGGAATCTGGGGATAATTTTTTGAATAGAGATAATGCGGCAGCCCTAACTGGTGATGCGACAGGCCGCTTGCCGTTGGCATCAAAAGCAGCCAGAGAGTTCCTGAAAAAAGACGGAATGATTTCATGAGCTTGACTCCTCTCTTAGAAACGCGGTCGGAGAATTTCAGACTTTTAGAACCCGGATCGCTTTGGCTTTTTGCAAACAGACTTCTTCGCACAGACCGCAGCCGACGCACTTATCCGCGATGACTTTCGGATATCTTTGTTTTTCCAACCTTACAGCATTGACAGGACAAACCGTATAGCAGGCGCCACAACCGCCTTGATTAATGTACGGCAGACAGAGATTCTCCTCAAGAATCGCCACCCCCATGCTGACGCTCTCTATTTCGGCAACCGGCATGAGAGCGCCGGTTGGACAGACCTTGGTACATTCCAGACAGAGGTCACATGCGGTTTCCGCGGCAATAATGTAGGGCGTGTGCGGTTTAACTTTTCCTTCCAAATTAGTTGTGATGAATTTGATGGCACCCCGGCAGCAGACTTCCGCACAGATAACGCAGTTGATGCACGCTTTCAGAAACACTTCCTCCGGTAAAGCTCCGGGTGGCCGCAAATAATTTGTCTGAATAGTCCAGAAGCGGTAGCCGTTTTTTAGGGTACCGGAATCTGTTTTGCACCCGAGCAAGCCGAGCAGCAGAACGGACCCAAAGCAATTTAAGAAATCTCTTCGCTTCATTTTATGCGACAGGATTACAGGATGAACAAAGCTTTTCTAAAGAATCATTTTGATCGACTCGATCAAAATGATTCTCATCCTGACCACTTTGTTTATCCTGTCTAAAATTTTGAGTAAAAGTATAGTGCAGCGCGCCCGGTTTACACACCGAAACGCACACTCCGCATTGATCGCATTCTGCGGTCAGCTCCCGCGTCATCGGTTTCAAAGCGTACGGGCAAACCGGGAGGCAATCGCCGCAGCGGTCGCACAATGGGTCGCGGCGTTTGATCTTCAGACGTCGAAATCGCGCCAACGCAACATAAACAGCCCCGCCGGGACAGATGTAACGGCACCACCAGCGCCTCGAAAGAATCAGCTCGAAGAAACAAATGACGGAGATCAACAGTACGCCGTTGCTCCAAAACCCATGATAAATTTTATAAAAAATCTCCCGGCTGATGACGGCCGGTGGATAGATGAGGGACAGCAGCGGCATGCCGGCAAAATAGGCTGCAATTAACCCCAGTATCAGCACAAAGTATTTGGTTTTGCCTTTAAACTTGATGTCGCGAGTGTTGTATCCCACTTTTTCCAAGAGACGCCGCAGTTTGTCGTTGATTTCAAGCAGCAGATGCATGGGGCACACCCAACCGCAGTAGACTCGTCCCAGGACAACCGTGAATAGGACCGGCACGATGGCCGAGAGCAGCATGGGGAGGTAGAAATACATGGCGGTGAACGTCGACTCCAGCACAGCCAACGGGTCGCTGATTTTGAAACCCAGTATATCCATGGTCCAGACAGAACCCTTGATCTTGTGGGTCACCTCGACAACTTTGCTGCGCGCTGTGCCTTTGAAAGCGCTGTGAATCACAGAGAGTGATGGAGACTGCTCGATGGCGTAGTCGTCTTTTTGCTCGACTTTAATTCCGTAGTCATTGACTAAAGGAATGAAGATGAGAAACAGCAAGACCGTGATTTGGATCGTTCGTCTAAGAAATTGCATGGCGCCGCTCTTTTTGAACTTGACGCCAGGACCCTTTCTCAGCGTGGCGGACCT
>JBHHWX010000291.1:0-7806 GCA_046756745.1 bacterium
CTTTAGCGTGCTTTTGCCCCGCCCCTCTAAGAGCAAGCTGAAGCTTGTACTCCGCCGCCAACCCGTAACTGACCGGTTATTAAAACCGGTCATTTTCTACTTGACATCCTCACCGAATTTGCAAATATTAACTTGTTTTATTTAACATTCTATCTCAAAAAGAACAAAATGGAGAGATCATGTCAAAATACATTTTAGCCCTGGACCAAGGCACCACCAGCTCCCGCGCCATTCTATTTGACCGTTCCGGCAACATCAAATCTAGCGCACAGCAAGAATTTAAACAAGTTTTCCCACGACCGGGTTGGGTCGAGCATGATGCCGAAGAGATCTGGCAAACCCAAATGAATGTGGCTGCTCAGGCTATATGGACAGCAAACATCACGGCTAAGGAGATCGCCGCTATCGGTCTCACAAATCAACGGGAGACAACCGTGCTCTGGGACCGGACGACAGGCGAGCCAATCCACCATGCCATTGTTTGGCAAGATCGCAGAACCGCCGGTTTTTGTGATCAGCTCAAAGAGGAGGGGCTTGCCGCTGAATTTCAAAAAAAGACCGGCCTGGTCATCGATGCTTATTTTTCGGCGACCAAAATCAAATGGCTCTTGGATAATGTCGATGGCGCCCGCCAAAAAGCCGAAGCCGGCGAGATCGCTTTCGGCACGATCGATAGCTGGCTGGTCTGGAAATTCAGCCTGGGCAAGCGCCATGTCACGGACATCAGCAATGCCAGCCGGACCATGCTTTACAACATTCGGGAATGCCGCTGGGACGATGAAATTTTGGGGCTGCTGAACATTCCAAAAAGCATCCTTCCCGAGGTCTGTTCTTGTAGCGAGGTTTACGCTGAAACCGGCGCCGGCTTGTTCGACGCGCCGCTCCCTATTGCTGGGATGGCAGGCGACCAGCAGGCCGCTCTATTCGGACAGATGTGCACCATGCCCGGTATGCTGAAGAACACCTATGGCACGGGCTGCTTCATGATGCTCAATACCGGAGCCCAACCTATCGAATCCGCCAATAATTTGTTGACGACCATCGCCTGGCAGCTCGATGATGCCGTCACTTACGCCCTTGAGGGCAGCGTTTTTGTCGCCGGCGCCGTGGTGCAATGGCTGCGTGACGGTCTCGGCTTGATCAAAACGTCTGCTGAGATTGAAAAGCTGGCTCGGTCGGTTGCGGATAACGGCGGGGTTTATTTTGTTCCGGCATTCGTGGGTTTGGGCGCGCCGCACTGGGACCCGTTTGCGCGCGGCAGTCTTCTGGGGCTGACCCGGGGAACGACGGCCGGTCATATTGCGAGAGCGGCATTGGAAAGCATCGCCTTCCAAACCAGGGATGTTCTCATCGCCATGAAAGCCGATTCCGGTATCGACATACAGGAGCTGCGCGTCGATGGTGGGGCCACAGTAAACGACATGCTGATGCAATTTCAAGCCGACATCCTCGGGGTTCCGGTAGTCCGTCCCACTATTTCCGAAACGACAGCGCTGGGCTCAGGCTACCTTGCCGGTTTGGCTGTAGGTTTTTGGCAAAACCGTGAAGAGATTCAGAAGCAATGGCAGAAGAATCAAACGTTTTCTCCGGAAATGGATCGCGCTCAGGTTGATGAAATGACGGCCCGCTGGCAAGAGGCGTTGCAGCGGGCGAAAGGATGGGAGAGAGGGTAAAGCGTCTAAGACGGCATTCCCACGTAAAACGTGGGAACGAGACAACGAGCAAAAGGGTGGGAGAGAGGGTAAAATCGCGTGCTGTAGCAGTCATTGCGAGTCCCGCGTTTTTTTGCGGGACGAAGCAATCTCCTCCGTAACGGATGGAGACTGCTTCGCTGAAAAACGCTCGCAGTGACAGCCTCAAGCAGTTTTCGGTCAATCACTAATTTAATTCGAGCCAAGCAGCGCTTCGCGATTGATGATTCTGCCGTGGTGAATCACCATAGCGATTTTCTCTGTATTTCGGATGTCTTCGATTGGAGACGCTTCAAGTACCAATAAATTCGCTTCGTCACCAGGATTCACTCCGAATTTTTTGCCCCAGAAATCACCCGGGGTTCTCGTTGACGCGATCAATGCTTGCCAGGGCGATAGTCCAGCTTCTACCAGCAAGGCCATTTCCGAATGGACTGAATAGCCCTGAAATGTTCCGATATTTCCGGCATCGGTTCCGGTCATAATTTTGATGCCGGCACCGGCGAGTTTCTTAATGCTCTGCAGTCGCGTTGAGAATGCGGATTTTTGGCGTTTTAACCAGCGTTTTGTCCGGTCATTAAAGGCGCTGCTGTCTTGATAGCCAGCCCTGAGCTCCGGTGTGGTTACGTGTTGCAGCAAAGCATTCTCCAGTTCGGCCGGCGTTTCGGTAATTTTGAGCATACCCGTGTGCACGGTCAAGGTTGGAATGAGGTAGATGTTTTTTTCTTTCATGAGCTTGACCAGGTCGTCGGGAATGGCTTCGAAATTTGTGTGGGTCAGGGCAGTCGCTCCGGCTAAAACGGCTTCCTCCGCATCCTGCCAGGTGCCGAAATGGATGACGGTCTTGAGTCCGTGCTCATTGGCGGCTGCCACCAGCGCTTCCATCGTTTCTTTGGTCACGGTCGGCATACGCGAGTTGTGGTCGTAGACCAGCTTGATGACGTCCGGTTTTTTTTGAGCCAGCTCAGCGACTTGGGTTCGCGCCTCTTCCGGCGTGTTGATGGTACGCGTGGGCACGCCGTACTCTGTGCAGTGGCCGCTGTCACAGGTAAAACACGGCCCGGCGCAGTAAATGTCCGCGCCCTGAAGCCCGTCCTTGCGTTGCCGATCGCGCAGACTCAAGATAAAATCTTCCGCGGAGAACAAATCCAGAAAACCGGTGACGCCGCAGTAGAGCATGGTTTTGGCGACCCCGGCAGTAAACAACATTTGCACCTTTTCCCCGGGAGCCGCGTTGCCGTAGGAGTGCGTGTGCATATCGTTAAGCCCAGGAATGAGCCATTTACCGCTGAGGTCGATGGTTTCGCCGTCAAAGGATACCGGCGCTTTCGGGACGATTTCTGCGATCGTGCCGTCGCGAATGATCATGGAACCGGTGGTGATTTTTTGAGAAGCCGGATCAACGATGCGGACGTTTTTCAAAAGCAGATTTTGGGAGATGCCAGTACTACTTAGAATCAAAAAGATGATAACAACTAATCTCTGGTATACTTGCATATTAAAAGTTACTCCAGGATTTTGTGCTTAATGTGAGGACAACTCATTCTCAATGAGTTTCAAAACTTTACTCAAAGTCATCAGTTCAGATTCTAAAATAGTTTCTTCCGATTTTGAGTATAGATGGTGAGGATAAGTTTTTACCCGTGGATGATGTGGCGCGTTATCCCAACGCTTTATTAATGTTCCATCTGAATTTTGCCATTTGTACGCTGCATCAACCTCGGTAAGAATCTTCCTGCGGATGAGAACGACTTCACTGGTCAGTTTCCATTTTGCCAGCTTCTGCTCAATCTGTTGCAAGTAGCTTTTGTTCAAGGGTCACGCCAAGTTCGCGTTCTAAATCACGGATTTTCGTCAACAATTTTTTGCTCATATCTAAATAGGCATACCATTCGAAGAATTCCGTTTCGTGTTTCAAGTTTCCTTTTGAAAAATTTCGTAAGAATTCTTGCGAGGACATATTGTGAGTTTGTTCAAATTGTCCGAGATGATGCAGCAAGTCTTCTAAGTCGAGATAGCAGCCCTTTACTTTGCCGTTGAGATTGGATATTTCCGATAAATGACTATTCATACCTGACTTTGCTTAAGTTAATCAACAATTAAACCGCCAACAGAATAACCCTGGCAGGATTGCGCTATTTGCAAAAGACCAAAAGCGCAAACGCGATAACGAGCCCCACCGCTAGAGTCGAGAACGCCCATTTCAAATTTTTCTGTTTTTCTCTCAGAATTTTCTCCGATTTTTCGCGGATGTCCCCCGGCGAGTGTAAAAAGATTTGATGCTCTTGGGTCATCATGACTTGCAAGGTTGCGTAAAGCGAAACTAGCCAGAGCAGCAGCGGCACAACAAATATCGGTTTGGCGATCGGTGGCATATCGTGCGGGATTAAATTGCTAAAGCCAAACATCCCCAGATAAATTGCCTGAATGACGCCGATGCCGCGGATGAGCGACTTGGCAGCCTCGCGCACGGCAATGATGGAATCCTCCACCATTTTCTTGCCATGCTCCAGCCAGAATTGATCGTCCGCTTCGGACTGCGCGCTGTCAAAAATGAGCTCTTTGGATTTGGACATGGTTGCGTGTTCTTAGTTATTTAGGTTATGAGGTATAGGGAAATAAGGAGGCGGGATCCCATATTTCCATATTTCCATATTTCCTTATACCCTATACCCTATACCCTTCCCGTTTTACGGTAAAACTCCGCGATCATGGCTTTAGTGATGACGACTTGCCCCTCGGAGCAGTGTTGGCACGGCAGCACCGAGCGTTCCGGGAAGACCCCTGAAGACGGACTGCGCCCGGCCCCGCGCATAACAGGCGTTGACTTTTTCAACTCTTCTAGCTTCACTGAGTTCACGTGCCCCTCCTGGCCGTTGCATTTTATTTTCATGATTTTTGCCATACTTTAATTTCCTTACCTGCATTCAATTCAATGGCTTCCTGAATAAATATTGGGCAAAATTCAAAGCAAATGAACCCTGACAGGGCTTTACATGAGGATAAATTTTGCATGCGGTTCAGTCTTCTTTGTGTGCAAGCAGCATGCTTTCATAAAATAATGAACCTTGTCAAGGTTTCCTTGCCTTCTCCAACCATCACGCTGCCATTTTTGTATGTGGAAGTTTGGAATTGGGATCTAACTTGACAGTGTAAATGACGGGCATGCGGTTCTTCCTTGAAGAAAGGTTCGTTACGGTGGTGAAAAAATAGTGACTTTTTGTCTTAATGTCAAGCGTGAAAGAAAAGCTGACCTTCTTCGAGAAGGTTAGCTTTTGACTGGCTTGGACGAACTTTCGGAGAACCGATTCCGTTCTATCAACGATTTACTTGTAAAAGTCAAATAAAATGATCTATTGTTGAATAATATTTCCATTAAAAGTTATTCTTTATTAATAAAATCAGAGTAAGGCATGTTCCAGAGTCTGTTAACATTGTATAACCCCTGGTGGAAAAATCCTAATTGGCAAATGGAAGGTGTTCGCAGAGATCTCTTTGATCCGCTCTTCGTATCTATCGAAAAGCCCGATTACGTTACGGTTCTGATGGGCGCTCGCCAAAGCGGCAACACTTTCCTGATCAAACAATGTATTTCAACGCTTCTTAAGGGTCGATGTCCGGCAGGAAATATTTGTTACTTTTTGATGGACGACCCGGAGCTGGCGCTTTATGTTGAGCAGAATCCCACAGAGTTTGCAAATTTTCTGCGCAACGAAATGGTGGTACGCGGCCGCATTTTCGTTTTCATTGATGAATTCCAAAAAGCGGCGCGCATAACCGACCTGGTGAAATTGTTCTACGAAAGCGGATCCGAAATTAAGTTCGTTTTAACCTGCTCGTCTTCCATGCTTGTTGCCGACAAAATCAGCGAAAGCTTGCTGGGGCGAACCGAAACGTTTATTCTATATCCCTTTTCATTTCGGGAATTTCTCTCAATCTCCGCTACCGATTGGCCATTCTCTCTTTCATTGAGCGCCTGTTCGGAAGTTTCGCAAAGTTTCCTAACGGCCCCGGAGGACTCCTTTGCGGATGTACGGGAGCATTATTCACAAAACCATTACGCCTATCAATTTATCGCTTCACAACAGTTGCCGCGGTATCTGCTAACTGGCGGCTATCCGCAAGCAGCGATGGCCGCAACCAGCGAAGAGGCTTTTTTGCGTTTGAAAGAAATCAAGCAAACCTTTGTCGAGAAGGATATCGTCAGCCTCCTGCGAATTGAGAGGCTTGCGGAATTTGATAGATGTATGCGTATGCTTGCTCTCCAAAGCGGAACCCTTCTCCAATATAACGACTTGCAGATGGGCGTCGGAGCTCATTTTCAGACAATTAAGCAGTTTCTGAACATTTTGGAAGCCACCTACCTCTGGTCACTTGAGATTCCAGCAATACCGGCTGCATGGACTGGCGAATCTGGCTTTTGGGCGCAGCCCGGATGGTAATGAAGTTGACTTTGTTCTAGAGTCGGGCGCAAATATCCTGCCGATTGAAGTGAAATTTCAAAAGTCCGAGCAGGTGAAGATTCAACGCGGGTTCCATATTTTTTTACGCAAGTTGGAGCTTGAGCAGGCAGTGGTTGTTTCCAACTTGACGCTTGAAGAACGCCATATGGATGAATGCAAGATATTCATCATTTCCCTCGTGCTGCTCGGAATGGTTTGAAACAGAAAACTCAGACGGAAATTTCCTTCAGGAAACAGAGTTTTGGAACGATCCGGAAAATTGCAGGAATGAAGTTGGTGTAATGCGGCAACAATACTTAGATTCCGTCATCGCAAATCTGGATAGGAGGGAAGTCCAAATGCTTATGGGCCCTCGCCGGGCAGGTAAAACCACATTGATGTTTCAGGTTATCCATCATGTTATTGGTAAAAAGGATATACCTCCACGAGATATTTTGTACGTTTCACTCGATCATCTGACGTTGAGTGAGTGTTCCATTCCTGAAATTATCGAGGTGTTTCGTGCTGAATTTCAACATGGACGCAAACACCGTCTTTTTGTATTCCTTGATGAAATTCAAAACAGTCCGAACTGGGCTCAACATCTCAAAAACTTGGTGGATTTTGAAAATCTCTGGTTGTGTGTAGCGGGGTCTTCTTCTCTGTTAATCGAGCGACAAAGTACATTTCTTACCGGGCGCGCCTTACGAAATCATATTTACCCTTTGAATTATGTAGAATTTCTGACTTTCAAAGATAGGATGCCCGGGCCAACTGAGATGTATAGGCACGAGGGGTTGCTTCTTGAATATCTCTATCAAGGCGGTTATCCTGAGCACATCCTAAATCCACACCCAACCTATCTTACTGATTTATTGGATGCGGTCATCAACAAGGATATCGTACGGGTTCACGGAATTAAGAATCCCCAAATCTTGAGTAAAATTTTATTGCTTTTATCTCAGCGTATCGGACAGCGAACGAGTCACAGCAAGTTAAAGAATATCCTGCGGGTATCACAAGATCTGGTACGGAATTATGTCCACTATTTAATGGAGGCCTATGTAGTTGAGCGCAGCCAACTCAGAATTTATGAAGCTAAATTTACCAATCAAATTGATGACGATACTCTTGAGTCTTTGATAAAATTTATTGACAAATTTCCAAAAGACCAGAAATTAAGGGAGCCCACGATTGTAACCCGGAATCTTGATGAAATCCGTACTTTTGGTAAGATACGTATTAAGTGCGTTCCGTTGTGGAAGTTACTGTTGGATGATGAGTAATCTGAAGATGACTCTCTCTTTCGGAGGTCCGAATCAGTCGGCTTGAGCCAACTTCAACTATTAGCCCGAAAATATATTTCGGGCGACCTTTCGGGCGATCCAACTCGTCACCAAACTCTGTTTGGTGACGCAATAATCACAGAAACTCTGTTGCGATTTTACAATGAAAACAGACGTTAGCTAAGCCTCCTTGTGAAACAGAATTTCACGAATTATCGCATTACAAAACAAGTTTTGGAGCGAGTCGGAGGGTGTTATTCAGGAGCGGGTCATTCGTTGGGTGTTCGCACTTGAGCGTGTTTTCTATCGCCCCCCCAAGAGTAAGCTCCGATTCCTTAATTCTATAGTAGATGAGTCGGGGCAAGCTGAAGCTTGTACTCCGCCACC
>JBHHWX010000292.1:0-7780 GCA_046756745.1 bacterium
CACAACGGCTTCGAGCGCAACGCGACCCGATTCGCGGAGCATTTCTTGAATGCCCTCGAACAGAATTTCGAGGCCGATCTCAACAAAGACGGCGAGCTTTCCGTGACCGAAGCCTTTATTTTCGCCCGCGACAATCTTGTCCGCGACTATGATGAAAAAAAACAGTTGCGACCGGAACATCCGCTGCTCGATGACAACGGCGACGGCGAGGGCACGGAAACGCCTGACCTGCTTGCCGGCGATGGCGTTGTCGCTGCGCGATTTTTGTTCAAGCAGGAAAAAGCTACCGGTCAGGTGCAACAAGCACCGGGCGCAGAAAAAGTCACCCTGAGCAAGGCGCAGCAGAAAATTCTGGCTCAGGTGCGCAAACTGCAAGAACGCAAGGACACCATGCCCGAAGATGAATATTACAAAGAATTCGAGAAGCTCATGATTCAGCTTGCGAAATTGAAAGAGAAAAAATAAGTACTATGTTAGCATTTTGAACTTTCACGGTAACTCTCAACAATTGTAACGGTACCGAATGGACAAATAGCGGATAATTTTACTCGCGTCGAACACCGAGAAGCGTATAGCCGCTGCCTTCGGAAGTCAGGCTCACGTAGATTTTTACCAGGCGAATCCATTTGCCATGCGGCCCTCTTTTCGCCTGTATCGAAATTTCACCTGTTCTCGCTTCATCTGTACTGCCATTTGTCATTCTATTATTCTCCGGCAAAGGAAGCTCGAGCGAGGTTTTGCCCCCAAAACCGGTTGTGTTGACGACGATGGAATCATCAACTTTGATGCGATAGCGATAGGTTGTATTTGCAGCAGATTCGAGGCTCGATTCGATTGCCAGGTCAGTAAAGTGCAGCTCTGTTTTGCCGTTCGAGGCTTCCCGAATCCTGAAGTTATCCAACGGCGTCATTTTGTTGAACCAATAGCGCCCGGTTTTATCACGCCTTTCCTTGAGAACCTGCAACAGGTAAGCTGCAGCTTCAGGGTCGGAATATTCGCCCTGGTCTACGGCCGTCTGCAACTGTTCATTCGTAAAAGACATCACCAGTTTTGCGCCCCAAAATGCATCTTCATCAGCCATAAGCTCGAATGCCGGATTGGGGATTAAGAACTTATATTTTTCGCTCCTGAACAGCTCCGATTCAAAATATCCAATCGAAGGGTATTGAATCTCGCCGCTTTTTTCCCAGCCTTTCACGTGGAAACCCAATGTAAAAATATTCGCTGCAAACTGGTGAGGATCGAAGCCGTTCTCATGCCCGATCTGCGCAGACATTGGCTCATCCCCGTTACTGCCGAGGGTAGAGCCAAAGTCTATTAGGCAGTGTCGAATAAATTGGCCGTCTTCAAGATAAACATCAAGGGTATTATTTGCTTTGGTATCGAAATGGTTCAGCCAGGCAGCAAATACGCGCAGGCCGCGCAGCTCGCGGTGGTGCTGGTGTGGGATGATGTCATTCGGGTCATCCTTGCGTGTGCCTTTGTACATAAATGGTCCTAAAAGCTTGCCCTGCAGGTACTTACTCGCAATAGCCCGGAATCGCCCATCCGGCTGTTTCTGAACCTTGCTGAGTAATTGCTGCAAATCATCTCCTGTCATCTGGCGTTTGCGCCCCTTATGATCCTCAATCGTTACATTCCTCCCAATTCTCAGGATTTCCGGGTCAAATTTTACAATGTAGTTTTCCGGCACATTGTATCCCGCAGCATAGAATAACTTAGTCGAGACCACTTCCGCTCCTGAACCAAGTTCCGGGTAGTCTTGTGGATCTAACTTGATCACCCATTTGATGCCCTTGCCGTCTTCGACATGGAAACCGGGCGTCACCCCTTCTACTTTTGCCTTGAAAATCGTCCATGTGCCGGTTGGCGTTGGCTCCGCTCCCTGGTTTGGGCCTTTTGCGATCTCGTCGAGTGTCAACGTACGCTTTGCATTGCGATTCGTAAACCAGCTTGAATTTGCAACCTCGCCAAACGGATCTGCATTTAATGCTCTCTTGCGATTCCCTGAAATATTGCGCAATTGCCTGGAAAAATCAAAAGTTTGTTCGATTTGATCCGAAATGGTCTTATCGAATCCATCCTTTGGAATATTAATCTTTTGCTTTTTAGGCTCGGGAATAGGGCGATGGTCATCAGGCAGTGGCCTGTAATTCAAGTATGGATTTGATGAACCGCAGCCTGCGATTAATACGGCAAAACCGATTGCGATTAAGAATTGGCTTAGCATGTTTAAATTCGGATGTATTTTTGCATTCCGTTTCATGGCAGATCTCCTTTTCTCTTCTTTAATTGAGGTCTAAGTAAAAGTGAAATCCATCTTTACTTTTTGCGATTTGCACTTTTGTCAGCAGCCCGGCTTTGTTCCAAAAACGCAGTCCGAATCCATAGCCGGTATGAAAATCGCCGCCAGAGAATTCATCAAAAATGTCATGGGCGACTTTCCCTGCATCCACAAAAAGCGTTGCATCGATCCGTTCATGAACGGGCCAACGGTATTCAATTGAACTTAACACCATATCGCGGTCGATAAACCTGCCGCGCCTGAACCCCCTGATCGTCTCTTCTTCGCCCAATTCGCTGAAGTATGTAAACGGCACCTCGCGATTTGAAAATGGCCTGGAGACCTGTCCGGCAGCGCGAAGCACCAGGTAGCGGTTGTAAAACAAGTGCAGGTAGGTCGTTACATCCGTTGTGAATTGGTAGAATTCATATTTCTCATCGCCGGTTTCGGTAAAAATGCCGCTGCCAAAGGAAGCCCGCAGCCCTTTGGTTGGACTACCCGGTCTATTCCGGTAATCGTAGGTGATCTTCGCCAGCACTTTCCCTAATTCTATTTTATTTTCAAACCCCGGTATTGCACCGACATTATGTATTTCGCCAACCTGTGGCTGGCTGCTGCTTCTCCCTGCAAAAATATTGTTAAAATCAACTCCGACGGTCACATCCAACGCCAGGTTATCACGCAATCCAATATCAATCGCAGCGCCAAAGCTGGAGATTTCACGCGTGAAGTTCGTTTGGCCATTCTTCTCGGATTCATTGCCGATACCGTAGAAATATTCATTTGGCAATTTTGTGTAAGAAGCGAACAGGCTGCCCTGAAATGTCCCTGAAAACCCCTGGTTGATCTTCAGGGCATAATATTGTCGCTGCAACGTGCCGCCTGAAAGGATGAGCCTGGCACTGGTATGATTCGATAGAAAGCCTTTGTGAAAGAACTTCAGCCCGCCACCGGTTCGAGCCTTGTAAACCGGCAATATGCCCTTGCTGCCATCATCTGCAACCAAAAAGTCCATCACTTGATAAATAAATTTTCCCTGGTATGCCAAGCCAATGGCCTGTTTGGGTATCTCAAGCGTTAGTTCAATGGGTAGATACAGCACCTGCCCGGGAACAGACACGATTTTTTCCCAGGTGCTTTTGCCGCTTAGTTTTTGCGGCCATACTTTCGTGCTATCGGCTGCTTGTGCATTCTCAGTGATGGATCTGACTTCGAGTGGTTCTGTATTCGTTTGTCCCGTAGCCAAATTCGGTCGAATACAAAGCGCAAAAGCGAAAAAACTTAGCAGGGCAATTTGCTTGAAACGAATGCCGCTTACAACACGCTGCAAAAGCCTGTTTCTTCTCGGTGTATTTTTTTTCATTTTTCATCCTCCAGCTCGTTTTTATAAAAACGCATTAGAAAGTGGTTTTCGTTGGCGTTTGATGTGCGATATGGCCATTAGCCGTCGCGTAATGACCCAGAGATTGCGCCAGCATTTTCCGGCCGAAAGAGTCTGGACATCACGGTGCCAATCGGACTACCGAATGACTTCCTTCTTGCTCAATCCCGTTCCAACAGAAACGCGCCTGCCATGGCGCCGGCGGCGCAGATACTGACAATCCCATACCGCACGTCCCGCCGCGCCATCTCATTCGCCAGCGTAGTGACGATGCGGCCCCCGGTAGCGCACCAGGGATGCCCGATAGCAACCGAGCTGCCGGATACATTCACCCGCTGCCAATCTACGGCGCCGATGGGCTGCGCCTTCCATCCTTGCTCCCAGGCCTTTGCGTTCGCAAGAACCTGAGCCGCAAAAGCTTCATGGATCTCGATCAGGTCAATTTGTTCGAGTTTTAGTGAATTTCGTTTCAGGATGCGAGGCACCGTTATGGCGGGGGCCATCAGCAATCCCTCGGCCGGATCGATGGCAGCGTATACCATATCACTTATAAAAGCCAACGGCTCCCTTCCTTCGGCACGAGCTCGTTCCTCACTCATAAGCAGAACCGCAGAAGCGCCATCGGTGACCGGGGAAGAATTTCCTGCTGTGAGCGTGCCGTTCTCTTCGAAAACCGGTCGAAGCGCCGCCAGAGCTTCCAGGGAGGTGCCACTGCGCGGACCGGTATCATGCTCAACGCCTGAGAGTGGGAAGATTTCCGCAGCCAAACGTTCCCGCGCTGCGATGGCATTACGATGACTGGCGAGGGCAATTTCGTCCTGGTGCTGACGGGGAATCTCCCATTGCTTGCGGGTCATTTCCGTGTGCTCGCCCATCGAGAGACCGGTGCTGGGCTCTTGAAACGTATTGGGATCGGCGTGCGACAGAAAATCCGTCCCTCCGGCAATACCGATTTCAATGCGCCCAACCGCGATGGCATCGGCGATGACTGTCAATGTACGCAGGCCGGTAATGCAATACGAGGAAATGGTTTGGGCTTCAATACTCCTGGGAAGCCCGGCTTCGAATACAAGCTCTCTGGCCAGGTTGGGTTTACCCGGCTCAGGCAGCGTGACTCCATAGACCAGGGCCTCAATAGAGGCAGGATCGATGTCCTGTTGCTCGATTAATTTGCTCACAGCATGATTTCCGAGCTTTAATGGCCCCAGGTCTTTGAACGATTTGCCGGCCTTGACAAAAGGCGTTCTGCCGCCGGCAACAATTGCGACACGTCTTGTACTCATTTCATCCTCCAATATTTGTTTCTACCTGAATTTTTCACCTTGCAACGAAATGGAATTTTATTCACTGACAGCACAGCACAAAACCACCTAAAGAACGTCGATTAAATAACTTACCCACTATCCAGCATTCCATTAACCCACTTTATCCAAAGGCTTGAGATCGCCTAACATCGTCGGGATTAATTCTGTAACAGTCGGGTGAATGTGCACGGCGCGTTGGATCACCGTGTAAGGCGCTTTGGCGTACATGACATCCAAAATACTATGGACAATCTCATCACCGCCGACGCCGAGAATGGCTGCGCCCAAAATGAGCTTCGACTCAGCGTCGATGAGCACTTTCATGAATCCTTCCGTTTCACCTTTCGCTCTGGCGCGAGTGATGCGCGTCATCGGTCGGGTGGCGATCAGCGCTCTGCGTCCGGATTTTCTGACCTCCGCCTCCGTCATCCCTACTCGTCCCAAAGGCGGATCAACGTACAGGCCGTAACACACGATTCTGTCACTCACCCTGCGTGGATCTTTGTCCAGCAAGTTGGCGGCGACGATCTCGTAGTCATTATATGTAGTATGCGTAAAAGCGCCTTTGCCATTGCAATCGCCCAAAGCCCAAATGTTAGGCACGTTCGTGCGAAGCTGATCATCTACGACGACATAGTCCCGCGCATCCGTTTCGACGCCTGCTTTATCCAGGCCGAGATCATTCGTGTTTGGGTGGCGCCCGACAGCAAGCAGCAAATGCGATCCTTCCACTTGCCTGTCTCCACTCTCACAATCAACATCAACTACGACTTTGTCGCCGCGCTTTTTGGCGCTGATACACTCGGCGTTGAGTCGAAAGTTAATCCCTTCATTTTCGAGAATCTCTTTGACCGAAGCAGAAATGTCCTCGTCTTCGCGTTGGATCAAACGCGGCCCCATCTCGATAATCGTCACTTCGCTGCCGAAGCGCCGGTACATTTGGCCGAACTCCAAACCGATGTAGCTGCCGCCAACAATAACCAAATGCTGCGGCAGGAAATCGACTTCCATCATGCTCGAGTTGGTCAGGTAATCGACCTCTTCAAAATCTGGCGGTACAGATGCGCGGCTGCCGACATTGATGAAAATCTTTTCCGCTTGCAATAGCTCGTCGCCAACACGGATCGTGTTTGAATCTTCAAAGCGCGCATGCCCTTCGTACACGGTCAAATTCTCCGTGTTTTTGAGCCAGCTCTCAACGCCCTTGTTGGATTGGCCGGAAATGCTGTCTTTGCGTGCTTTGACTTTTTTCATGTCTACACGAATCGGGCTGTCGATCATCACACCGAAGTCAGCAGCACGCCGCGCGATGTGGGCGGCATGGGCGCTTGCCACCAAAGTCTTTGTCGGAATACAGCCAGTATTGACACAAGTGCCGCCAAATTTTTGGCGTTCGATGATGGCCGTTTTTTTCCCTGCAGCAGCCAATCTCGCCGCCAGTGAAGGCCCAGCCTGTCCCGTGCCGATGATGATTGCGTCGAATTTTTTCATGAGTATTTTCCTCCATCTTTATCGAAACCTTGTTAATCTCTTAACTGCGTTTTTATAACAACTTCTGATTGAAGCGTGCGATGAACAGGACATTTGTCGGCAATTTCCATCAGACGTTGTTTTTGTGCTTCATCTAATGGTCCTGAAATTTTGAGATCAAGTTCGATCACGTCAATATATCCGACTCGTGTTTCACATTCGCCACAATCTCGAGCGTGAATTTTATTGTGTTTCAGGCGCACTGTAACGGATTCCAAAGGCCATTTTTTACGATTTGCGTACACGCGCAAAGTTATGCTCGTTCAAGCCCCCAAACTTGCTGATAAAAGCTCATAGGGGGATGGCCCCAAATCGGTACCGCCAAACTCAACCGGCTCATCGGCGATTAATGTATGGCCATCGGCCATGATTTCTGTGTTAAATCCATCTTTCCCAGTACGGACGACGACGACACCTTTTTCCGGTGATAAGGTGGATTTTTTCCCTTTCTCATCCGGTCTGTCAATATGCTTTTGTGCCATTATGTATTCTCTCCTTTCAATACTTCCGTTCAGATTCCGCAATTGGAACATCATTGGCGCTCATATCCCTGCGCTGCATCAAGCCTTCCTCGTCAAATTCCCAGTGCTCGTTGCCGTGGGTGCGGTACGTTTGGCCCGTATCCGCATCGCGCCATTCGTATTCAAAACGAACGGAAATACGGGTATCCGTATAGGCCCAAAGTTCTTTCATGAGACGGTAGCCCAGTTCTTTCGCCCACTTGCGGTGCAAGAATTCCTTGATCGCTTCTCTGCCGGAAAAAAACTCGGTGCGGTTGCGCCACTGGGAGTCCTCGGTATAAGCCAGGGCGACGCGTTCCGGGTCGCGGCTATTCCAGGCATCTTCGGCAGCCTTTACTTTTGCCCGCGCCGTCTCTTCTGTGAACGGAGGTTTGATGGGTTGTTTCATTTTATGGTTCTCCTTTTTGGTTGATTGAAAGTTATTGTCGTAATAACGTCTTTAGCTTGTCTTCTACTTCGTTTTTTGAAACCACCCCGGTTGTTTGCTCGGCCACTCTACCATGGTTGAAAAAGAGCACAGTCGGGATAGTCCGAATATCAAACATCTCAGTGGTTTCAGGAAACCGGTCAACATCCAGTTTGCAAAACTTAATCTTACCAGAGAACTTCACCGCCAGTCCTTCGATGATTGACATCATAATATGGCACGATCCACTCCAGTTCGTCCCGAACTTCACCAGAACAGGCTGTGTGCTTTCAAGTACATGATGAGTAAAGTTCTCGTCCGTCAGGGCGATCATGTTCGTTTTTTTCTTCATGG
>JBHHWX010000293.1:0-7729 GCA_046756745.1 bacterium
AAAATAAAGCGGGAAATTTTGCTTTTGTTTTGATTAAATAATGTTAGAGATTACAGGATTTGCCCTCGGCCAGGAGGCCTTCGGGAAGTGAGGGTCGTTTTCGATCAATCACTAAGATATTGGATAGCCCCTTTTATAATACTCTCTTGAAGATCGACGAATATATCGATGAAGTGGTCGAAAATAAAACACTTTTTATATAAAATCCATTTAATTTTTATGCAAACTCTGTCAATATGATTATATATAATAAATAAATGTTGACATCGGATTGTTCCTATATTATATTACATGTTCTATAAAATCGACAAGCCGTTGAAACTAAATATGTTACTGTAAGTATAAAAATAATTAATTCGATCAGAAAAACAGAACGGAAATATGGCAAAAAAGCAAAAAAAAGGAGATAACCGGCCAAAACAGTCTATCGAGAAATATTTAGAGGAAATTGGCGGATTTTCTCCATTGCCTCCGAAAGAAGAGATAGAGCTGACGCGCCGGATACGTAAGGGCGAGTCCAGCGCTTTGGACAAATTGGTTAAAGCAAACTTACGTTTTGTCATCAGTGTTGCGAAGGAATACCAAGGGCAGGGTCTCCCTTTGCAGGATTTGATTAGTGAGGGGAACCTCGGTTTAATTAAAGCGGCGCAGCGTTTCGATGAAACGCGCGGCTTCAAGTTCATCTCGTATGCCGTATGGTGGATTCGACAATCCATTTTACAGGCGCTTGCCGAACAATCGAGAGTCGTGCGACTGCCACTGAACCGGGTTGGCGCTATCAACAAAGTCGGCCGGGTGCTCGAAAAACTGGAGAAGGTTTACGGACGTGAACCCAGTATGCACGAAGTAGCCGACACCATGGAAATGACCGATTACGAAGTGGCCGATGTGCTCAAAACGTCTGCGCGACACCTTTCTCTGGACGAGCCTTTTAAGGAAGAGGAAGGCAACAACTTACTGGACGTCTTGGAAAGCGACCGTTACGCACCGCCCGATAATTCATTGATGCAGGAATCGTTGAAAGAAGAGATCGAAAAAGTACTGGTAACATTGAAGCCGCGCGAGGCTGAAATTATCAGGCTCTATTTTGGATTGGAAGGCGACCGCCCGCTGACTCTCGAAGAGATCGGGGAACACTTTCGACTCACCCGTGAACGGGTGCGGCAGATCAAAGAAAAAGCGCTGCGCCGAATGCGGCACCGCTCCCGTCTGGAGCCTTTGCGCAAGTATCTCGGATAATCCCACTCTCAATCTTGATATGAAGCCCTCAGGATCGCTGTTCTGAGGGCTTTTTTGGTATGAACCGGGCTTGGGACCGACGAAAGACGAGAACCAACATTATTGGATAAATGAAAGAATTTGCCGAAATTGTTTTTCCGTTAACGGTTGACCGGGCCTTCACCTATCGAATTCCTCCCGAGTTTAGAAAATACGCTCGTACCGGCTGCCGGGTGAAAGCGCCGTTCGGTCCTCGCACACTCACCGGCTTTATTGTCAGCCTCAAAGAAACCACCTCCTTGCCAGAGACAAATATCAAGGCTCTCATCGATGTTTTGGATCGACAGCCGATTTTCTCGCACGAGATGTATGAGCTGGCGCTCTGGCTTTCCGATTATTATTTGTGTCCCCTGGCCGACGTTTTAAAAACCATGCTTCCATCCGGCCTTTTTCGAACTTCAAAAAAAATTGTTGAGCTGGCGACCGAACAAGCTGGGACCGTGGCTGCCGCCCTTGAAAAAACAGCCCGGCGGCAAGCTCAAATCTTGCGGTATTTGGAGAAAAGCGGCCGCATAGCCGTGTCCGTCTTAGCCAAAAAAATCGGTTCGAAAAGTTTGGACTCCAGTATCCATGATTTGGAACAGAACGGATGGGTGCGAATCGAACACGCCTTTTCTAAGACACCAGCAAAATCAAAATTCGAGAAGGTTGTCACACTCATCGATGCCGCCATCGCAGTCGATCAAAATGCGCACGAGTCAGGTTCAAAGCTCGGTATAAAGCAGATCGCCTGCATAAATTTTCTCCGAGAAAGAGGTCCGGAAGTCTTACAAAGAGATTTACTCAAGGCAACCGGAGCGACTTCGGCAACCGTTCTGTCATTATCCAATAAGAATCTTGTACAAATCTCTCAACGAGAAGTGATAAGGGATTACTATGGCGACACTACTGCTAGCGATAAGCCGGTTCAAGTCATTACCTTAAACCAAGAGCAGCAGGCCGCCTTGGCACAAATTAAAAAATCGATTGCAGCACATAAATTCAAAACCTTCTTATTATATGGTGTGACCGGAAGCGGTAAAACGCAAGTTTATATCGAGGCCATTTATAAAGTCTTAGCAAAGGGGCAAGATGCCATCGTTCTGGTTCCGGAAATCGCGTTGACTCCACAAACGGTGCACAGGTTTCGATCGCATTTCAAAGATCACGTGACTGTTTTGCATAGCGCTATGTCAGAAGGCGAGCGCTTCGATTCCTGGCGCAGGATTAAAAAAGGCCATGCTAAGGTTGCTATCGGCCCCAGGTCGGCTGTTTTTGCTCCTTTGAAAAACATCGGGCTGATCGTTGTCGATGAAGAACAGGAGGATTCGTACAAACAAGTGGATCCGGCGCCACGCTATCACGCTCGAGATGTTGCGGTTATGCGGGCAAAACTCACGGATGCAGTGGTGATATTAGGTTCGGCCACTCCTTCGGCAGAATCATTTTATAACGCGCAAGTGAAGAAATACCAACTCTTAGAGCTGAAAAACCGCGTTGAAAATATCCAGATGCCGCACGTGCATCTTATCGATATGCTTAAAGAACGCAGGCTCTCCGGCAAAAGAGAGATGCCTGTTTTGTCGCGCTTACTTGCCAGGGAAATCGCGGCGCGGTTGGCGAAAAAGCAGCAAATTATTTTGCTGTTGAACCGGAGAGGCTTTTCAAGCCACATCAAATGCAAGGAGTGCGGTTATTCCGAGCATTGCGTGAATTGCGAAATCACCCTGACCTATCATTTAACTGGCAAACGGCTGCGCTGCCACTTCTGCGGGTACACGAAAAAGGCGCCTTCGAATTGTCCCGATTGCTCCGGAAGCGATTTGCGTTTCAGAGGGGCTGGTACGCAAAAGGTTGAAGAAACGATAAAAGCAGCTTTTCCGGAGGCGCGAGTGGTGCGCATGGATCTCGATACGACCTCACAGAAGTGGTCGCACGATCGCATTCTGCAGGATTTTGAACGCGGCAAATACGATATTCTTTTAGGAACGCAAATGATCGCCAAAGGATTGGATTTCCAAAGAGTGACCCTGGTCGGGGCGATCAATGCCGATATCGGTTTGCTTTTTCCCGACTTCCGCTCATCGGAAAGAACCTTTCAGCTTTTGACGCAGGTGGCCGGACGCGCCGGACGCAAAGACCTCCCGGGCGAAGTTATCATCCAGACTTTTTCGCCGGAAGAATTTTGCCTTTTGTGCGCCCAAAAACATGATTTTCTACGATTTTATCACGGGGACATCCAGGAACGCGCGAATCTTTTTTATCCTCCCTTTGGGCGGATGATTTCGATTCTTTTCAAAGGCCCGGAAGAACCTAAAGTTATTCAGGCAGCACAGAATTATGCGAGCGTCATCAAGAGATTTCGAGGTCCATTTCAAATATTGGGTCCCACCCCCTCCCTGATTGTCAAAATTAAAAACAAGTATCGTTGGCATATTTTGTTAAAAGGCAGCAAAGAGTCGGATGTCGGGGGACAGGCGCTGCGTCAGGCGGTAATAGAAGCACAAGAGTTGTACCGGGAAGAATTTAGAACTCGCGGGGTCCAGGTCGCTGTGGACGTCGATCCGGTTTCGTTGATTTAGATTCGTAGTGCTATTTTTCTCAGAGATTGTCTCTGACTTTAAGAGACGATAACATACGAACGACATATCGCTTGAGTCATGAACTGGCTCTACGATATCTCCCACGATTTTACCGGTTGAAGCCATGCAACCCAACCAGGATTTATTACCGTTTTTAGGTGAGGATGGGATTATTTTTGCAATTGTTTTTCCTTTTTTAGAAATAAAAACGGGTTGATTGGATTTTTCAAGTGCCTCAATTATTGAGTGGCAAGTCTTCTTTAGTTCAGATATAGTTATCGTATTCATTTCTCTTTTGCGTCCACTAGTGTCTGAACGAAAACTCGAAAAATGCGCGATTTAAAAACCTCTTCGCGAAGGTGTCCCGCCGAGCCAAGCAGGAATTCACCCCTCGGCCAGGAGGCCTTCGGGAAGAGATGGTCGTTTTCGTTCAGACGCTACTTAGATGCATCAAGGGGGTTTTAAGAAAAATAAACTGCTAACACTGCGTGGAGCGGACTTATTGGACATAAGGCTTGATTTCTATAAAAACCAAGAGGCTTTGAACGATTCGGGGAATACGTTCCTTTGTTGATTAATGAAGACTCCAGAGTTTTTCACCTTAACTAGCTAGGAACAAGATATCGTTGATGACTAATCGACTTTCTGGATATTTTAAGATTCGGATGCGAAAAGATTGGAATTTCCGCCGCGTGATGGAAATG
This sequence comes from bacterium, assembly GCA_046756745.1. Classification (GTDB taxonomy): domain Bacteria; phylum Zhuqueibacterota; class Zhuqueibacteria; order Oceanimicrobiales; family Oceanimicrobiaceae; genus JBHHWX01. The sequence goes on from JBHHWX010000293.1 coordinate 4,544, forward strand.
GCTCCGGCTATGAGATGGTTAACGCCTCAGGCTGGTGAGCGCATTTTAGACATCGGCTGTGGTGAAGGCACCTACGATTATCGAATAGCACGTCGGGGTGGGAATGTCATAGGAATGGATCTACGCCTGGATCAGCTATGCAAAGCCGCGGTTTATCACGCGCATGAGGCCGCCTACTTGAGAGCGAATGCCCTGGAATTGCCGATTAAAGATGGCGCATTTGATCGGGTCGTTAGTTTTTGCGTCTTCGAGCATTTGCCGGACGACCGAAAAGCGTTAGAGGAAATACAACGATGCTTGAGGCCAGGCGGGCTTCTGCTGTTGACTCTGGACAGCCTGAGTCGGCTCGACGTACCGGAGTCGTGGCGCAAACAACACCGCGATCGGCATTCTGTCAATCAATTTTACACTCGAGCAACTATAGAGGAGAAGCTCGCCAAACAGGGGTTTGAACTGTTGCGTCATAAGTACTTATTGGCCTCTCCCATCGATTTCTATATGATTAAGTTAAGCTATGCCACGGATAACATGCCCAAACTCCTGGCTCACCTGGTCCGCACCGGTTTAATTACCGTGGGCAGAGTGCTTTGCTATCTGCTTGGAGGCTTCAAACCCTCGAACTACGGCTGGACCCTCATGGTCGAAGCCAAAAAAAGATGAAAAGTCCAATCCCTATGGCTCGATCAGATTAAAGATATTTGTCACGACAGAAGTGGCCTAACGAACGGCTGCACTGGATGCTACCGCTGTTCTTAATCTCTGGTTGATGCTCGCTTCTGCGTCTTTTTTTGTTTCATGGTTTTGTTCTCCTAAATCGCACCAGTGAGCCGAAGAGTTAGCAGGGCTAGCCCTTATTTCTCTACGAGTTCCACCCGACTCATATCCGTGATCTCAAACTCTGACAAGGCTCGAAAACCCTGTCAGAGTTTTGGTGCATTTAGACTCATCAGTTTTGGTTTCCCCAAAACCGTTGTCAAAATATTTCTAAAAAGCCCCCGATTTGTCATTCTGACTGAACCATCAAAGATTCATCATCGAACTTTTTTTCTCAAAGTCCCGTAAATATGGGCCGATGCGCCAATCATAATCGAGGCCACATATACGATAAGAAAAAGAACCATCGGGAGTATCGCGCCTATTGCTAAAATGGAAAATAGTAGGTAATGGCCCAAAGCAGAACAGCGCCTACCAGTGAATATTCAATAATCAATATTCAATATTCAATCTCATTGCGCCACCAGCTCCACCCGGCGATTCTTCGCCCGTCCGGCATTATTTCTATTGGACGCCACCGGCGCTAGGAAGCCCACGCCATGCGCTTGCAGCCGGTTGGCGGCAATCCGGTACGTTTTGGTCAGCGCCGTCACCACGGAATGCGCCCGGTCTGTCGAGAGCTTCCTATTGTAGGCGAAGCGCCCTTTCATATCCGTGTGACCCACGACGTAAAGTTTCAGCTTGGGCCGGCTTTTCAGCAGCGCCGCAATCTCGTCGAGAGTCGGCTTCGATGCCGGCTTGAGCGTGGCTTTATCGAAATCGAAGTAGATGCCGTAAAGCGCTACTTTGCCGTACATGTCGATCGCCTTTGACATGGCGTCGGCGTTGACAAATATCAAATCGTCTTCGACCGCTTCTTCCTCGATGACGTCGATCATGAAAAGCACTGTGTCATCTTTGTACTGCGTGCCGGTAACGGCCACATACACCGACGCGCCTCTTTTGGTGAGCTTGCCGGCCACGAAACAGGAGCCGCCGACCGTAGACGACCCTTGCAGCAATTGAATATTTTCACTGGAGGGAAAGGAGTTTTCCTTGTAATAGACCCCCAGCCAATTCCGTCCGCCAATTTTCTTGGAGACATTCCGGCTCTTGTGCAAGCCTTCGGCGATGATTTTGAACCCGGACTTTTTCAAGGCTTTCAGGTAATTGTAGTAAACTTCGGTCACGCTGCGACTTCCGGAAAGAGAGTAATAAATCCGGGTCACTTTCCCTGCTGCGGGCAGCCACTCGTCGATCTGGCGGTAGCCGGTAACCGGGCCGGTAGCGATTTTGTAGCGGTCGTAGTTTTGCACGTCGTACCACTTTATGGACGAACCCGGATAACGCGAAATCAGCGGGTGGTCCTGGCTGCCGGGGACGTCGCTTCCCGCAAAAATCTGTGAGGTCAGCAACATCAAAAAAACGACGACTTTGCTAATTCTACTCATGTCATTCTCCTTTTGGTTTTTTGGTAGAATAAACTCTGACAGGGTTTCAAACCCTGTCAGAGTTCTGGTGACGGATCCAACACCGTTTGTAACAGTGTTTTTCTCAACTCTGGTACTAAAATACACAGTTACAAACTGTGTAAGATCGGTTCGCTCTTTCAACCGAGCAGCCTATGCCACAGCTTCACAAGCAGCAGAAACAAGCCGCCGACGATCAGCCCAGCCACGGACCCGAACGCCGCCCCGCGCAGCAGCGCCGCGGAATGACCAATTAGGGATTTGGCAAATTGGGATTCCATTAGTTTACTGTCAGGTTGACGGTTGTCGTTCCTGCCTGATGAGAAAACGTGATATATTGTTTTCGCTGGTCCTTGCTGGCCTGCAACATGCCGCCGTTGGGGCCGAGGCTCGAGTTGACAATGATTTTCCAGCCATTCTTTTTCAGCTTTTGGTTGTAGAAATTCGTCACTTTTTTCAGCGCTGTTTGGGTTTGCAAAGCCACGGTAAATCCCGCCGGGGTCGTGGCGCTGGTCATCACTGTGGCGCCCGGATAAAGCGGCGCGTCGTCGGGAAACCCGTCCGGCAGCTCCACCCCGGATGCGTCGAGCGAGAGGTGCACCTCTTCGCCGCCGCCTTTGACGGTCATCTCGCTGCGGTCCTTTTTCAGAGAAAAGGCGCCCATTCCGCTGTCTTCTGAGTCAGACGAGCGGTTACATCCCAGGCCCAGGCTCAGGGTGAGCACGGCAAGAATTATTTGCTTCATGGTTCTTGTCCTCCGGTTAGCGTTTCATTAACTGCGCACATACACTTGTCGCAAAGTAGACGGCTCATTGCCATTGCCAAAATTCCAGGTGACATTCTTTGTGACCAAAGTTAGTTTATTATTTGACAGTGTGGCCGTTGTGTTGGCATCGCTGACGTTAATCTCGCCATTGTTCTCGCTAATATTGCCGGTGCTTGTAACGGATTGCCCCTGGACCGT
>JBHHWX010000294.1:0-7693 GCA_046756745.1 bacterium
ATCGCATAGATGGCAGAGAGTGGCATCTTGAAAAAACCATTGATTCATCATATGACAGACACGAGAACTATTGGTCACTTAGTACAAGTACTAAAACGTTAGAACGTGCGGTAAGAAAAAATATGGAAAAGCTATTAATAGAGCTGTTTTACCTTGGTAAAGTTGAGGAAGCCCATTCTGCATATTTAATAGCCCACAAAGACCAATCTATCGCTGCCTACCAGCAATTTCTGAGCCGCTACGGTAAAAGCATCTTTGCACGTGAAGCACAACTAAATATTGGTTCAGTGTATACACCTTTTTAGATAGATAAATTGTTGATAATGAAAAAGTTATACAAAGGGAACTTCTGGATTCATAGTAAACTCACGCTAGGTGATTGCCATGACAGATGCGTTTCAAGATGATCGAGAAGAATTGATTGGAACTCACCCGGACTTTAATGGGAGGATTCATCCATGAAAAAGTTCTGCCGCTTTGCTTTGCTCTTTATCCTTTTGCTATTCATGCCATTAAATGAAGCATCTGCACAGACAGGTTGGGCGGGTAAATCTGTTATCAGTCCGGCCTTTCAGTACCAATACTTGCCGGATAACTGGAAGATCAACTACTACGGCCTGACGACGGAGTTTTACTTCAGCGAGAGAATCAGCGTGTCAGGACCGGTGTTGATCGGCTGGGATCGGCGCGACAACTTCTACTTGCACATGCCGTTTGCTGGGTTCGTCGTGCTCGGCGTGGCCGCCTGGCTCAACACGTACAACGAAGACCCCTGGCTGACTAGCGACCTATTGAAGCTCCTCATCGTCGAAAACATCCATTACAACATCCGAACCGCCGGCAAAGTGATCCTCTCGCCTTTCCTAAGCTTCCTGGGCGCCGACCTCACCGGTAACGAAGAAGATGGCGACGGAAACGGTCTGCTTAGTTTCGGCGGCGGGCTCCAAATCAAAGCCCTTGTCAGCGAGCACTTCATGCTCAGCTCGTACGCCAGTCTGAAGTATTACATCATCGGAGACAAAACGCTGTTTGGCTCAGGCAATCAGTTTGGAATAACCATCGGTTTTAATCTGGGATATGTTTTTTGAATATTAAGCAGGGTTGCATTTGATTTTTGACTTTTTTATAATGTAATATATTCATCAGATGGGATAAAATGACAGCTCAGTTAAGAAAACTCAAACCTTGGCTGCTTTCCGCAGCAGCCCTTCTTTGTTCGACCAGTTTGGGAATCAGTCAACCCGAAGCAAGCGTCGACATCTATATCATCAATTTTGACACCAAAGAACTGCGCCGGGTCAGTACACTGCCTAACACGGATGAAGGAAGTCCGAGCTGGTCGCCTGATGGAACAAAAATTGTTCATGAAATCAGAAAAGAGGGTGTCATCGTTGACGCTCGCATTTTCATCACAAACGTTGAAACAGGTCGAAGCGCACCCCTTCTTGGCGTAGGGAGAGGTGAAGGTCCAGCCTGGTCACCGGATGGCCGGTGGATTGCCTTTGATAAGAGGGATGGAATTTACATCATACCGGCAACCGGGGGCACGCCCGAGTTCGTGCGCGCCGGGGCATTCGGTGCGGATTGGTCGCCCGACAGCCAGGGCCTCGTCTTTATCGATGAGGACAGTGAGAATGTTATCACCATCAACCTCAACGACAGCACCGAAACGATTGTTGTTGGAGATGAGAGCGCGGTTCCGGAATTTGAGAACCTTATGGCATCCTGGTCCCCTGACGGACAATGGATAACTTTTACCATTTACGATAACGGGATCTGGAAAATTGCGCTCGACGAGCTGGGCCAACCCATCGGCGACCCTGTTCAGCTCACCAACGGACTTGAAGACGACCAGGTATCGTGGTCGAGTGACAGCCAAACCCTGGTTTTCGAATCAAAACGCGACGGTGATTTCGACCTCTGGACGATTCCTGCTGCTGGCGGAACAGCCACAAAATTAACACCGCCCAATAACATGGACGAAACGGGTCCACGTTTCGCCAGGAACAGCAATCTAGTTGCTTATTCCGCGGTTACTCCACCCAGCGCTAATTTTATGAAGATAACTCAAGGACAAATCGTTACTGATGTAGAGTTCTCTTTAGGCAGCAATTGGATGGATTATAATCATGATGGTTACTTGGATGTCTTTGTCGCTAATCTTAATAACAATAATTATTTATACCAAAACAACGGGAATGGCTCGTTTACTAGAATCACCACAGGTATCATCGACCTGGATGTCGGTGGCTCTCATAGCAGCACTTGGGGGGACTACGACAATGACGGGGATTTGGATGTTTTCATCGCCAACCTCTCGCCCAATTTCTTGTACCAAAACAATGGCGATGGCTCGTTTATAAAAATCACCTCGGGTGCTATCGTTGAAGATGAGGGGGCTTCAATGGCTGCGAGTTGGGGGGATTTTGACAACGACGGTGATTTAGATCTTTTCGTGGCCAACCGCGATAATCAAAATAACTTCCTGTATCAAAACAATGGTGACGGCGCCTTTACTAAAATGAATCAAGGAGATATCGTCAATGATGGCGGGGCTTCCTTTGGCTGTGCCTGGGGGGACTATGACCATGACGGCGACTTAGATTTGTTTGTAGCCAATGGCGGCTTTGTTGGCAAACAAGATAATTTTCTATATGAGAACAACGGCGACGCAACCTTCACTAAGATTATCACGGGTAATGTTGTTAACGATGCCGGGAACTCCTTTGGGGGCAGTTGGGGGGATATTGACAACGACGGCGACTTGGATTTGTATGTCACAAATGCAAATGATCAAAAGAATTTTTTGTATCGTAACAGAGGCGATGGCACCTTTATCAAAATTATTGGAGCGGGCATTGTTGACGATCTCGGCAATTCCAGCAGCAGTAGTTGGGGTGACTTTGACAATGACGGCGATATCGATTTATTTGTCTCGAATCGCGGTGGTCAAAATAACTTTTTGTATGAAAACAAAGGGCATGGCATTTTCAACAGAGTCACAAACGGTTCCCTGATCAACACCGGCGGAGATTCTCACGGCAGCAGTTGGGGCGACTACGACAAAGATGGCGACCTCGACCTGTTTGTAGCTAACAGCAATGACCAGGCGAATTTCTTGTTTGAGAATCATAGCCATGGCTTTAATTGGATCAATATTAAGTGTATGGGTACTGTCTCCAATGCATCGGCAATCGGTGCGAGAGTAAGCGTTAAGGCCACTATTTTTAGCGAGCCGCTTTGGCAACGACAAGAAATAAGCGGGCAAACCGGTGGCGGGTTTGGTGGACAAAACAGTCTCAATGCGGAATTCGGATTGGGGGACGCCACAATTATCGATTCCATCAGAATTGAATGGCCGAGTGGAACGGTTCAGGATACCGCGAATGTTAAGGTGAACCAGTTTTTGATCATTGTTGAAGATTCGAAACCCGATTTGGAGTCACCCACGATCAACGCAATTAATACCCTCTCCATCATTGATTTCGGTATGCCAATCGAGGTCTCAGCAACTGTGACGGATAATGGGACAGTTCAAGAAGTCGGATTATTTTACCGGGCAGGCGGCGAAGGCGTTTTCCAAACAACAAGCATGGCGGAAGTCGATGGCAGCTACCAGGGCACGATTCCAGCCTCTGTCGTGGGGAGCCGGGGTGTAGAATTTAAAATCGAGGTGACGGACGAATCTAATAATTTAGGCGCGTCCGAATTGCAAGCCGTCCGCGTCCGCGTGCCTGATAACCAGTTGAGCAAGATTCATCAAGGCGGATCGGCGGCGCAATCTTACCGTTTAATCTCTATCCCGTTAGAGACGGATGATCCCTCTGTGGCTGCGACCTTGTTAGACGATTTGGGTGCGGCAGATAGTCTGCAGTGGCGTTTATGGGATATCGATCCCCAGCGCAAAGATTCTATTTTCCCTTACCGGGAGTTTCCAGCCGTGAGCAGTATGGCCGCTGGAAAAGCGAAATTTCTGATCACACGCGAAACCGTAAGCCTGACAAGCGAAGCGGGCGTCACCGTCAATACAGTGCAGCCTTTCCAAATAGCTTTAACCCCGGGCTGGAACATGATCGCTAGCCCATTTAATTTCGACATTCCCATTGCAAATGTGCAGCCCGAAAGTCTGCGAGTGCATTTGAACACCTACAACGGTAGTTGGAGCTCCTTCCCGACTCTTTTAGGGCCGTGGCAGGGCTATATGATCAAAGTTAATGAACCGGGGACGTTGACTATCAACCCGACTCAGCCAGCGGCGAATCCACTGAACGTGATTGCGAAAGCAGGACATCATCGTCAATCCGAAATCCCAAATCCGAAATCCGCAATCGCCGCTAAGTGGTTCATCCAAATCGAAGCAGAAAGCGGTCTCGCCGTTGACCGTGACAATATTGCGGGTGTCATTCGAGATGCGGCCCCGGAGTGGGATCGCTACGAGCGTTTTGAGCCGCCGCCCATCGGTGAGTTCGTGATGGTGTCCTTCCCCCATGGCAATTGGGAAAAATATCCGGATATTCATACAACGGACTTCCATCCGCCAGCCGCTGAAGGCCACATTTGGGATTTCACTGTCAGCACAAATATCCCTGATAAACCGGTCGAGCTAACTTTTGCCCATCTCGAATTAGTGCGGCCGGAATTCGCCATAAAACTCATCGACCTTAGCCTGAATCTTACCCAAGATTTGCGTTTTGATGAACAATACATTTACCGCTCACAGCATTACGGAGGGTCAAAGAAATTTCGAATTGTTGTCGGGAATTCTGATTTTGTCGGAGAAAACAGCGCCGGATTTGCCGGGGTGCCGTCCATGTTTGAATTGGCGCAGAATTTCCCCAATCCATTCAATCCATCGACTTCCATCAAATTCGGTTTACCGCAAGCCAGTCAGGTGACATTGAAGATGTTCAATCTCTTGGGGCAGGAAATCGTTACTCTATTAGATGGCATCGAAAAGCAGGCCGGACATAGTGTGGTGATTTGGGATGGTAAAGACCAACATGGACGCAGGGCGCCCAGTGGAATTTATATCTACCGGCTGTATGCCGGTTCAGTGGTTTTGAGCCGCAAACTGACATTGCTCAAATAAGGAGGCATCACATGTTTAATCGAAAGCCACCGTACCTGGTTGTTATTTTGCTGCTCAATATTGGCCTGTTGCACACAGCCTTTGGGCAAGCGCCCCCACAAGAACGCAAACTGAAACTGGCGGTCTTAAGAATCACGTATGACGCTTTCTCCGAAGAAGAAAAGGAAACCGTCAACCGGATTTTTTATGAGAATCTGGCAAAAGACGAGAGAATAGCCGTGATGACCGAAGCAGTGGCGCGCGAGAAACTTATTCCACTCGGAATTGAGCCTACCGAAATAACCAGCCTAACAGGATACATTCATGCTGGGCAATTACTAACGGTCGATTTCGTTTTGGTAGGCAACATGGATAAAATTGGAAACTTTGTTGAAGTCTCGTTCCGGGTCTTTACGATGCCCAGGGGCACGCAAAAGAAATACCCCGGAGGTAAAACATTGGATTTGTTGATTAAAGAAGAGATTCCCAACATCATCAACATGATCTATCAGGATATGGGTCTGCAAGCGCAACCAGTGAGCGAGAAAGTCGAACGGCTAAGTCCGGGAAAGAAGGCAGAGGTCGTTCCGGAGATAAAGTTCCGGAAAAAGCCCCCCTGGATTTGGATCGCCCTTGGCAGCGTTGCTGGTGGCGTGGCCGCAGCCGTGCTTCTATCTTCGGGCGGTGGAAGTCCTGGAGAAGGGACAGACCAAGTCTTGCCGCGGCCGCCGATCGTACCGTGAGATTTTAGTATTGCTTTTGGGGAATTGGAATACTAAATTTATTATATTCAACTTGCTCCCAAATTGCAATTTGGGAACGAGGGGCAAATACTACCAATTTCGTAAAGAAACACAAATCCTTTTAGATTGGTCTTCAATTTAGATAGGGCAACAGAGATCGATGGTGTGAACGAATCCAATATCCTAAAAAACGTGAAAGAGCGGCTTGAGAATACGGCTTCCGAATCCAAACCAAAGCTTCTAAAAGAAGATATCGAATTGCTTCTTGGAGTGGCGAACAAATATCGTACGCTCCACGACATCGGCAAGCTCATCGCCTCTGAGATGGAGCTGGACGCGCTCTTGCGATTGGCCATGGACAAAGTGATCGAAGTGACACGAGCAACGCGAGGGTTTATCGCCCTGGTTGACGACAACAAACGGTTCGATTTCAAAGTGGCGCGTAATATGCAAAAAAGCGATATCGAGAAACCGCGCTTCGAGGTCAGCCGCAGCATCATTCAAAAAGTTCAATCCGATGGCGAAACCATCTGTTTGCCGGACGCCATGGCAGACGCCACCTTTGGCGGCATGGAAAGCGTTACGCGTTTGCAGTTGCTTTCGGTTTTGTGTACGCCTATCAAAATTGACGATAAAGTGGTGGGGTTGATCTACGTCGACAACACCAACGTCAAAGACCTGTTCGACGATGCTATGGCGGATTTGCTCACGGCTTTTTCCGAGCAAGTAGCCATCGCCCTGAAAAATGTCTATCTATTCTCTGATTTGAAAAGGTCGCATCGGCAATTGGCCGACGAGCTGCGCGCCCAATATCAATTTGACGCCATCATCGGTTCCGGTGCGCGCATGACAGAAATACTGCAGTTAGTGGCGGATGTGGCTGACACCGATGCCAGAGTCTTAATTCAGGGCGAGAACGGGGCTGGTAAAGAGTTGATCGCCCGCGCTCTGCATTACAACAGCAGCCGTCGCGAACAGCCTTTCATTACGGTGAACTGCGGCGCCATTCCGCAGGAGCTCATAGAATCGGAGCTCTTTGGTCACGAAAAAGGCGCCTTCACCGGGGCAATTAAACGCAAGCATGGCAAATTCGAGCTGGCGGAGGGAGGAACGATATTCCTGGATGAAATCGCTGAAATGAGGCCTACACTGCATGTGAAATTACTGCGGGTACTTGAAAACGGCAGTTTCTCTCCGGTTGGCAGCGAAGATGAAAAGCACGCAGACGTGCGTGTGGTTGCGGCCACCAATCGCGACTTGAAAAAGATGCTGGCTGACAACACCTTCAGAGAAGACCTATACTATCGGCTGAATGTCATTAATATCACCGTGCCGCCTTTGCGAGAAAGGCGGGAAGATATTCTCCTGCTTATCGACCATTTCATCCAAAAACACAAAATACAGGATAAGACGCCGCAGCTTTCGAAGCCGGTTGAGCAGATTCTTCTCGATTATGACTATCCCGGCAATGTACGGCAATTGGAGAATATTATTCAGCGCGCCGCCATTCTGTGCAAAGGAAACACCGTTGAAGTAAAGCATTTACCGGACGACATACATACTGCATCCACTTACAACGCTGAGTCAAAAGATCAACCGGTCACTTTCCAGGAGCGCAAACAGCGGGTCATCGAAAAATTCGAGAAGAACGAGCTCACCAGAATATTGACTAAAACCGCCGGCAAAGTGCGCGAATCCGCCCGGGTTGCAGGCATGGATGTGAAGAATTTTTCGGAGAAGCTGTCAAAATATGGGATTAAGGCAGGGGCTTTTCGGAGGTGATTTAGAGTTGGCCTCAACGAGTCAAAGTTCAGATTTCAATTTTACAATATCTTCTTCGGCAAGACCCGTGATTTCAGAGATCAGAGAGACCGTCATGCCT
>JBHHWX010000295.1:0-7688 GCA_046756745.1 bacterium
AGTTTGCAACATAGCCATCTCTTACTCCATTAATCCAGTGCTCCATGACTCCGCTGAATTAGACGATTTGCCCTAATAAAATATTGGGATCTGCGATTTAAGCCATTCAAACCAGATATCGAGACCGGCGCCCTGGCGACAGGAAAGTTCGAAAATGTGCAAATTGGCGTTGATTTGCAGCGCGTTCTGTTTTACCCGGTCTATGTTGAAATCAGACATTCCGAGCAGGTCGATTTTGTTGATGACCATCACCGACGAGCGGCGAAACATGGCTGGATACTTCAGCGGTTTGTCGTCCCCCTCTGTCGTGCTGATGAGAACGACTTTCATGTCTTCACCGAGATCGAAAGACGAGGGACAAACCAGATTGCCGACGTTCTCGATGAAAAGGAGATCGAGCTTTTCAAGGTTGAATTCGGAGAGGACGCTCGCGATCATTTTTGCGTCCAGGTGACAAGCGCCGCCGGTCACCAGCGGCTGAACCATCTGGCCGCCGGCGTAGAGGAGACGGTTAGCGTCATTTTCCGTTTGCACGTCACCGGCGATGAGACCGATGTTGAGCTCGTCATTGAGGATACCGATGGTCTTTTCTAACAAACTCGTTTTTCCGGAGCCTGGGGAGCTGACAAGATTCAGGGTGAAAACGTGGTGTTCTTGAAGCTGGCTGCGAATTTCTGCAGCCAAACGGTCGTTTTCCGACGTGAGTTTTTCTCGCAGCGGGATTTGGCTCGACATGCGCTCCTCCCTTCGTATGATAAGTCTTTTAAACGCCTAGTTTTCTTCCGAGATTTTACTCGGAAGAAAGGGCTTCCTAGGAGCTTGGCCGAAAAGACTATTTTCTTAGCGAAGGCGTCCCCGCCGAGAGAGTTTACCTCCGACTCTGTGCCCAAAAAACCTCGTCGAGACGCCTTCGGGAAGTGATTTCGGAGAGACGCCTTTGGGAAGTGATTTGGGACTTTTCGGCCAAGCTCTTAGAAGAGGTCGATCGTAAATCGTCAATCAAAATTATCGACAACAACGTGGTCGATAAAAAAACATACACGCCTATAGGGCTTGATGCCCCAACCAGAAAGAGTTAGACTGTTTCCACTGAATCTTCGACTTCCAGATAGGCGATATCCAACTCCTCGCCCTGAATCACTTTAATCTGCCCGCTGCCACAACCCGGGCAGGCAAAAACAAATTTTTCGACTCCAAATTCTCGAGCGCAGCTTGTGCAGCGTGCTTTGACAGCGATTTCATCTATCACCAATTGAGTCTTTTCGAGCGGAGTATCCCGTGTGATAATCTCGTAGTTAAACTTCAGCGCATCCGGAACCACATCACTGAGCGCGCCGATTCTGACGACAACCTTTTTCACAGGCGGAAGATTCTGGCGCGCCACTTCACGCTGAACAACAGAAACAATCGAATTTGCGAATGCGAGCTCGTGCACGATTCCGGCCTCCGCCTTTCGTACAAAGTGCAACAGATTATTATGTTTGGTAAGATCGGCTGGATAATAATGAGAGTGTATCATTTACAAGAACCATGCCGTTGAGGGGGAGAAACAAGTGTTGACTATGAATAACTAATGAATAATGATAGACTTAAGATATGTTTTTTGTGAGGAGTCTCAACTTTGTTTTAGGCGTTTCTTTTGCAAAAATAGGAATAGGACGTTTACGATTCTCGATATTAAGAAATAGCCCAAACCACGTGCCTGACGGCGTCTTTGGGAGGAGCCTTCTGCTTTGCCCCGTAACAGACAAGATAATCGGTCAGTTACGGGGAGTACGGGTGTCATTCAGGGTGGGACATTCTTGGGGTGTTCACGCTTTAGCGCGCTTTTATACCGCCCTCCCCCAGAGCAAGCTGAAGCTTGTACACCGTCATCCACCCGTAACTGACCGATTACCAGACAAGCCAATTTTGACTTGATAATCTAAGAGGATCTCTCTACATTGCTCATAAAACACGTTTTAACATCGGGAAAAAAGAGGATGCCATTTTCAGCTTGGTTTGTTTGCAGCAATAACTGTCCGGGTAAACACGCCCTCCACGAGATCATCTATCGTTGTCCTACCTGTGGCGGCTTACTGGAAGTTCGTCACGATTTAGAAGCGCTGCGGGCGAAACCTCCGCAGCAATGGCAAGAGCTTTTTGAGAACAGAGGCAGCGCATTTTACGGCGCCGGCTCGAGTGGCGTCTGGAGCAAAAAAGAGTGGGTTTGTCCTGGGATCGATGAAAAAAATATCGTCACGATTGGCGAAGGGCGGACTCCTTTGTTTTGGCCGCAGCGACTTGCGCAAGCGAGCGGCGTGGAGCAGCTTTGGATAAAACTCTGCGGCAACAGCCACACCGGCTCTTTCAAGGATCTAGGCATGACCGTGCTGGTTTCTCAAGTGAAACAGATGATCGCTCAGGGACAACAAATCAGAGCCGTGATGTGCGCTTCCACCGGGGATACATCCGCCGCGCTTGCAGCCTATTGTGCGGCCGCCGGCATCCCATCAATCGTGCTTCTCCCCAAAAACAAAATCTCGAGCGCGCAGCTCATCCAACCGATTGCCAATGGCACGCTCACCTTATCACTGGACACGGATTTCGACGGCTGCATGGAGATCGTGCAAAAGCTCTCCGAGTCAAACGAAATTTATCTGGCCAATTCCATGAATTCGCTGCGCGTGGAAGGGCAGAAGACCGTGAGTCTCGAGCTGGTGCAACAATTGCATTGGCAGGTTCCGGATTGGGTCATCGTGCCCGGGGGAAATCTCGGCAATATTTCAGCCATCGGAAAAGGCTTTCTCGAGATGCAAGCGGTGGGTCTCATCGACCGGCTGCCGCGATTGGTGTGCGCTCAGACCGCGCGGGCGAATCCTTTATATGAGAGTTACCGAACCGGCTTCCGGGAGTTCAATGCACAGACCGCCCAACCGACCTTAGCCACCGCCATTCAGATCGGCAAACCGGTGAGTTATCAAAAGGCGATCCGGATTTTGCAACAGATGAAAGGCGTCGTAGAGCAAGCCACAGAGGACGAATTAGCCAACGCCTCGGCGCAGGCCGATCGCGACGGGTTATTTACCTGCCCCCAAACCGGAGTCGCCTTGGCTGCTTTTTTGAAGTTAGTCCACAAAGGCGAAATCAAACCGGAACAGCGCGTGGTGGTGATCTCGACCGCCCACGGCCTGAAATTTGTCGACTTTAAGATCGCGTATCATGAGCAGCGTTTGCAAGATGTGCGCTCCAAGTTTGCAAACGACCCGGTGGAGCTGCCGGCTGATGTGAGTTTGGTGAGAGAGAAAATTGCGGAAGTGCTGTGATATTGAGAACCTAAAACCTTTGCAAATAGAGCAAGTTTTCAGCAAATGACAGCGAAGCGAAATGACATCGTAAGTGTCTGTCATATGCCTTCGGCGTCATTTGCCTGTCGGCGCCATTAGGTCATTCTCAAGTGCCTTGAATGACGCCACAGGTAAATGACATTACTCGTCGGTTTGAGGCGTAACCTCTCTAGATAGTCACCAGAAAACTTGAATAAATCATTTTGTTTTGCTAAATTAAGCCGGATTTCGAAAACTCAAACGGAAGCGCTAAAATGAGCTCAAAGAATAAAAGGGATGAATTCTTAACGAGAGTTACACAAAAAATTATGAAGGCAGGCAATCCACAAAAGATATTGTTATTTGGTTCAAGAGCTTCTGGTAATGCATCTAAAGATAGCGATTTTGATTTCTTAATTATTGAAAACTCCGAACAACCGCGTTTTAGAAGGTCAGCCAAATATCGACGTGCTTTCCTTTTATTGTCGTTGCATTGGGTTAAAGAGGTTATAAAATGACCAGTATAAATCCAAACGATGATCGAACAATTGAACAACGAGAAGCGGTTATCTTATTCGCCGATCTTATGAACTCTTCTGAGTTGGCAAATAATTTGTCATTGCCTGACTACGACAGATTTGTAACCGTATTCCAGAAAAAACTGGGTTCAGTTGTTGCACGTTTTATACAAATTAAATCAGCCTATGATTCTAAGAGGGGTTTTTCTCTAGAAGCAGATATTCGAGGAGATGAAATCTGTTTAAAATTCTTCAGGGCTAGTGATAAAAGAAGCTCATATTTGAGTGAAGATGTAGTGGCGGCATTACAGGTTGCTGTTCAGATGAAACGAGAATGGCTATTATGTCCAGAGAATAAAAAAAGGATAATGGAAGGGAGACCTGTATTTGATATTGGAATAGGCATACACCAAGGCCCAGTCCTTCTTGGTAATCATTACAGATTTTCTAGCCAGTTATCATCAGAAACAGAAAAGCAGTCCCCTAAGTCCTTTTCTTTTTCTTTAACTGAAACACAATCACCCGAAGGTCACTCAATTAATTTGGCGAAAAGAATTGAGTCTCACTCGAGAGAACTTCGATTTTCTCAAATCCTAGTGGGTCATAATGTATACAATCTTGTCGATCCTGACTTTCGCGTCGCTTTTCGACGGGCAACAATAAGCCCACTGAAAGGGATTTCTCAAACTATACCTGTGTACGAAGTTATCGGAATTGGTCATTTCGATGACCAAGCGTTTGAACCCAAATTCGACGATAATGAATTAGAAATCTACGAGCAAGCTGTAGCAAATAATCCAGATATGATATGGCTATTACTAGATTTAGGTCACTATTATTTTGATGTAGAAAAGTATGATCAGTCGGCTCAGAAGTACCAACAGGTAATAAATATAATTCCTGATTTTGCACCCGCCCATATGTATTTAGGGCGTTGCTGGTTCCGACGTTATCGATATGAAGAAGCCAGGTATTCTTTAGAACGGGCTTTGGAGCTTAGTCAACACTCTCCAAGAGCAAATAGTTTTTTGGCTGTATGTTTAAGAAGATTAGCTTATCAATATAAACTTGAAAATAGAGAGGGTTCATTGCAGCTCTTTAGAAGAGCTCTTGAATTGCAAGATCGTGCTAGACGAATTGCCTCTTGCGGAGATCCAGCTCATTTATGGGCTTTGAATGGATTGTCGAGAACAATTGCCGAATCAGGTAAAGAGGCGAGAGCTCATTTCTCGCTTAATGATGCGGAAAAGTTTGCAAAAGAAGCGTTGGATTACATCAAAAGATACCACAACATCACTGAAAGTAAGGGACAAGCAATTTACAAAGAACATCTTGTTCTAGATACGTTGGGTTATATTTACCTTAAAAGATGTGAAGAAAGAGAGCTGGGTAACCATAGTTGGAAGAACCTTCCCATTAAGGCTAGGGAGACATTTTTAAGCGCTCTTAAAGCATTAAGCGATAGAAATGAGACGAGTATGGGAGCAAGAAATTATAACGAAAAATTAAGTGAGATTCATTTCCATCTTGCCCTGCTAGAAAAAATCTGTGGGAACCCTGAACAATCAAAAAAAGAAGCTTTAATAGCTATGAAAACAGCTAAAAAGATAGATCAGAAATTCTTACAAGACCAATATTGGTATAATGAAGCCATGAGTCTTTGTTGAGATTTAACTGTAAGCCGAAAACACGGAGAGAATGAATGTCTTGGAATTCAAGCTTTAACGGTTTCCCAAAAGAAACCCTGAAATTTTACGCCGACATTGCTGAAAACAACAGCAAACCGTGGTTCGAACAGCATCGGCGTGATTTCGATGATTTTGTGATGCGGCCGGCGCGGGCGTTCGTGGTTGAAATGGGCGAGCGTCTCAGGAAAATCTCGCCGAAGATCAATGCCGATCCGCGTGTAAACAAGTCTTTGTTTAAAATTCATCGCGATACCCGTTTCAGCCCGGATAAAACCCCCTTCAAAACGTATTTGGGGATTATGTTCTGGGAGGGCGAGCGGAAGCGTATGGAGTGCTCCTGCTACTACTTTCATTTAAATAGTACGACGTTGATGGTTGGTTCAGGGATTTATATGTTTCCCAAACCTCATCTCGAGGAATATCGCAAATCCGTCATCCACCCTGAGCGCGGTTCGGCTCTGGCCGAAATCATCGCCATCTTGGAAACAGACGGGTTCCAGCTCGGAGGACGCGCCTATAAAAAGACGCCGCGAGGATTCGACCCGCAACACGAAAGAGCCGAACTGTTACTTCATAAAGGACTTTATGCCGGGGTGGAAGACAGCATCCCAAAAGCTCTGCATTCATCCGAATTGTTGGACACCTGTTTCGACCGCTTTGAGCGCATGGCGCCCTTGCACAAGTGGCTGGTCGCCATGACCGGGCGCATCTCATAGTGCGGTCATGATGGCGAATTCCTTCGAGTCATTCAGCCGGTATCGCCCATTCATCGACGATTGGCCCGCCTTTGTTGAAATGTCCCAAACGCCTTTACCTACCTGTGTTTGGTCGCACCCTTTACGAATCGCCGAACGTGAGTTAGCCGCCCGTCTGCGTCAACAAGGCCTCACTTTCGATCCGGTAACCTGGTATGATGGCGCTTACCTGCTTCCCTCCGATGTGAAGTTTGGCAATAGTCTCGAATATTCTGTGGGTCTATGCCATGTCCAAGAAGAAGTGGCGCTCATTCCGGTTGTCTTACTCGATCCAAAACCGGCAGAGCGTGTCCTCGATCTGTGCGCCGCTCCTGGAAATAAAACGGCGCAGATGGCGCTTCGCATGCAGCTCAGTGGAACCGTCATTGCCAATGACGTCACCGGCAATCGTATGCGCGCGATGCGTCGCGTCATCAGTCGGCTCGGATTGATAAACGTGTCCACGACGTTACACAATGCAGCGACCTATCCCCGGCAAGATGTCCTTTTCGACCGCGTGCTGGCAGATGTGCCGTGTTCTTGCGAGGGCACGTCCCGTAAACATCCGGGAGTTATCGCGGAGAGCGGCCGGGAGCGCTCGCTGCGTTTGGCGCGCTTGCAGACGGCCATTCTTCGCAGGGCTCTGCAGCTTTGCAAAATAGGGGGGAGGGTGGTTTATTCCACCTGTACTTACGCACCCGAAGAAAACGAAATGGTAGTGCAAGCCGCGCTGGATTCTTTGCAGCCGAAAATTCGCGCTTTTATTAAGCCGGGAAATCTACAGGGTTTCCGTTTTTCTCCCGGTGTAGAAAAATGGCGCGACCAGGTCTTTCGCAAAGACATGCACAACGCACTGAGAATCTATCCGCATCAAAATAACACCGGTGGGTTCTTCATCGCCGTCATCGAAAAAAGGGAAGACGCCGGTCAGCAGGTTTCGAAGAGTCGAATAAAGTGCGACGTGCAACAGTCTGTTCAATCGCTCCGGTTTTTTAAAGAAGAAGAGTGTCTGCCCTGGTTCGAATACCTCGATGACCGTTTTGGTATTCCTGTGGAAATTTTTTCGGGTTTAAAAGTGTTCAGAACCAATAAAAAATCCATCGGGATAATAAACGACGATCACGAACCGATTGTCCATCCAACTCCGCATTTCATCGGCGTGCCTTTTTTTCGAACCAATATGAAATATCCCAAACTGACCACAGCGGCCGCTTTGATATTTGGCCAGAAGGCGAGGCGGAATGTTTTAGAGCTCGGAGAAAGAGAGGTGGAGGTTTTCCTGTCGAGTGAAAATATCAGCGTCGCCGCCGGGTTGGACCACGGGATCGATGAAGGTTATGTGATTGCGAAGTTTCCAAAACATACTCTCGGAGTTGGATTGCTTCTCCAAAAGCCCGAGGGAAACATTTTAAGGAGTTTGTATCCAAAACGCTGGCATGTTTC
>JBHHWX010000296.1:0-7650 GCA_046756745.1 bacterium
TACTTTGCCATAAAGACTTATGGCCTGTTTGGTTCCGGCTTGTCCGGGTCAGGAGAAATATAATTTGGATATTCAGATCAGAAAAGCATCGGTCAGTGCAACTGCCCATATTTCTGAAGGCTATGGCAGATTTCATTATCAAGAAGGAATTCAGTTTTACAGAATTTCGCGAGCTTCGTTGTTTGAACGAAAAGACCATTTAATAAGTTGTTATGATTTTGGTTACATTTCAAAAAAGTTGCTCGATGAAGGAAAGTCACTCATCGAAGAAGCTAAAAAGAGACTAAACGGCTACATAAATTATGTGAGAAGACAACTGAGAAACAAAGTATAAGGTATATGGGATAAGGTATAAGGATATAAGGATATAGGGAGGGGGCACCTATACCCTATACCCTATACCCTATACCCTACACCCTATTTCCCTATCCCCATGTTAAATTTAGAAAAACATTCTATCCTCAAAACCATCGGCAGAATTGCCGACCAAGCCCGCACGGAAGTCTATGCTGTTGGCGGTTTTGTCCGTGACGCGCTGCTCGGTCAAAGCGGCAAAGATATCGATTTCGTGGTTGTCGGCGACGGACCGGAGTTTGCGAAAACGGTCGCCACTGAATTGG
The DNA here is from genome assembly GCA_046756745.1 of bacterium. Taxonomy (GTDB): domain Bacteria; phylum Zhuqueibacterota; class Zhuqueibacteria; order Oceanimicrobiales; family Oceanimicrobiaceae; genus JBHHWX01. Next base: position 621 of record JBHHWX010000296.1, read on the forward strand.
GGACAACGCGCGTTACGATCTACGCAAAATTTGGCACAGCGTTGGTGGAGTCCAGCGACTACAAGCTCGAATTTGTGGGTGCGCGCAGTGAAAGCTACCGCGGCGATTCCCGCAAACCCGACGTCGCTCCCGCGGATTTAGCCGCGGATTTGGCTCGCCGGGACTTCACGATCAATGCTCTGGCGGTGGGTCTAAACCAAGAGAGCTTCTGCCAGATCATCGACCCTTTTAATGGACAGGCGGATTTACGCGCAGGAATCATTCGAACGCCATTACAGCCCGGGGTCACCTTTCAGGACGACCCGCTGCGTATTATGCGGGCGATTCGTTTTGCCACCCGGCTCGATTTTACCATCGCGCCGGAGACAAAGCTGGCAATGCAAAACATGGCGCCCCGGCTCGAAATCGTCTCACAGGAGCGCATCACCGACGAGCTGCTCAAAATCCTCGCGGCGTCTCAGCCGTCTATTGGATTTCACCTCATGGACGAAACCCGGGTGCTGCACGAGATTTTCCCGGAATTGCTGGCGCTCAAAGGTGTGGAGCAAATCGATGGCCATCATCACAAAGACGTCTTCTATCACACATTGAAGGTCGTGGACAATCTCGCAAAGGTCTCCGACGATATCAAGCTGCGCTACACCGCGTTAGTGCACGACATCGCAAAACCCAATACCAAGCAGTTCAAACCGGGCAAGGGGTGGACGTTTCACAACCACGAGGAGCTGGGCGCGCGTATGCTTCCGGACATCGGCCGCCGGCTCAGACTGCCGATAGAAATCACAAAATACGCCCAAAAGCTTACCCGGCTGCATCTCCGTCCGATCTCTTTGACAGAAGAAGACGTGACCGATTCCGCGTACCGCCGGCTGTTGGTACAGGCCGGCGAGCATTTGGAAGATCTGCTCACTCTCTGCCGGGCAGATATCACCTCACAAAATCCTCAGCGGGTGCAAAAACACCTGGCGAATTTCGATTTTGTGGTGAAGCGCCTGCAGGATGTCGAAGAAAAGGATCGCATGCGCGCTTTTCAGTCCCCGGTACGCGGGGAGGAAATCATGGCCGTGTGTGGTCTGAAACCGGGTCCGCAAGTGGGCAAGCTGAAAGCCATGATCGAGGAAGCGATTCTTGAAGGGGAAATCCCCAATGAGCACGACGCGGCCCTGGAGTATTTGCAAAAAATGAGGGACGAAGCGCTGAGTGTGGATTAGTTTTGTTGTAACAGAAATGTTTTTTTCAATTTCTATCTCAAATCTGTGGCAGTTCTGATTCTGTGGGCGGGCTTTTTCCTGTCGGTTTGCCCCGGTGGATAATTTAGAGGAGAGTTTAATTTACTGTTTTTCCTGTTCAGACCGATATGAAGTGAAACCTGAGCAGTCATGACGTGTGGTTTTACCCGCTCCTCTGGCTCCAAAGAGAAAAAAACTATGTTTTGCCGGAGAGAATATCCTCATGAAGTCTGGTGGTAGCGGCCGAAGGGGCGACATAGTTTTAGGGTGGATTTTCTTGTTTGCGGGTTGAAGGGCCTTACGAGCGTAAGGGATGGCTTTGTAGAACTGGGTTGAAGCGGCGGGGGGTTCCAGGGCGGGCCAGAACGCTTCCAGGACTTGATCGCGATGAATCCAGTGCTTCGGAGTGATCGCAGGCAATTTTATCAAATTCAGAGCTTTACAGCTTTCGAAAGCCTTATCCCGAATTTCATGCTCCCCCCATACATACCATCACATGGTTCCTTATCGAATCTTGGTAGCGAACGCCTGCACTTTTCACGTTAAATTAATTCAATATTCTTTCTTTTTAGCCGAAAACCTTGTATCTTTCAAATGCGTATTATGATACTGAGACCGGAACATATTTTCATTTTTCATGCCGCGGCGTCTCTGTTTCTCACCGGCCTGATATGGTTCGTGCAGCTTGTGCACTATCCCCTCTTGCGTGAAATCAAAGGCTACAATAAATCAGCCTACGAATTTACCCGGCTCAGGCTGACTACCTGGGTGTTTGCTCCTGCAATGCTGCTGGAAGCGGGAACCGGATTGTGGCTGATGTGGAAAGAGCCGGAGCTGATTCAAATTGAATTGCAGTGGCTCGGGGTGGGTTTGTTAGGCATTATCTGGATTGCCACATTTGTCCAATCCACACGACATCACATTTTAGCCATCTCGTTTAATGAGAAAGTCCACGGCCGATTGCTGAGAATAAACTGGCTGCGGACAGGCGCTTGGAGTGCGCGTGCCGTTTTGGTGCTTTATATTCTATGCGAGCTGTTTTAAGGCGTAGTCAATATTTGAACACTCAAACACTGAAATCAGCGCATAGACAAAATAGAATCTTCTTGCCTTCTTCTTTTTTTCTGACTATTATGTTAAGTAGTAAATATTCCAAGATAACAGTCTGGAGGTATATCATGCCAATGACTTTCAGCGTTCCTGATAAGCTTATGCCCAGAATTACTGAAGCCGCGAAAAGAAAGGGTTTCGACAAGCCCGAAGACTTCATATATCGTCTATCAGATTCTGGACATGGACTCGAACATATACGATTTACGATATGCGATCTACGATATTCGATTTTTTAGAGACGTGAAACGTGCTTCTCAACATGGTGTGTTGGGGGAGGGCACTTTCACGTTTCACGTCTCACAAACCTCTACAACCCCTTGCCCAGCGAGAAAAACCACCGAAACTGTCGTCGCGCTTCCCCTGGCAGCGGGTCGCTGATCCAGATGGGAAAAATCAGCTTGGCAGAAAAATTGGAAAACAACCCTAAATTTCCACCAAAAAGTTTCAACTCTTCAAATAAAAAATTCAAGCCAAAACCAGCGCCGGAACGCGTAAAAGACGGGGCGCTCCGCGTCGCCCAAATTCGGCCGGCGTCATAAAACCCGAACGGTCGAAACAACCAGAAACTTTTGTTGAGTCCAAGCTCCACATTCAACGTAGCATAACGTTCCGCCGGCAGGGGCTGGCCGGCGTAGCCACGCAAAAAGCCGCCCCCCTCGACATAGCGGCGGGAAAACGCCCCCCAGGCTTCCCCGGTTTTTACCAGGTCGTTGTGAAAGCGTTCTCTGGCAGCCGCGCCCTCCGCGCGAAATTGATCTTGCAGCGGCAACTGGTCCGGGCCGAACGACGTCGCGACATTTCCCCGAATCTTACCTCGCAGTCCCAGTGGTTGAAACGAGAGCTGCACGCGACTGCTGAGCTTAGTAAATTGCATTTCCCCGGCGGGTAGAGCGGTTTCTATCCGGACACGCGCTTCGGTGTCCATGTTCCAAAAACCCAACTGTAATTGGCCTTCAACATAGGCCAACAGAATGTCTTTATCTTCCCATTCATCGAATTGGAATGTTCCGGTATCGCTTTTGACCTCGCGAAACGTGTAAGCATCGTTCAGCAAACCGCTGTAATTCAATCCAATGTCCAGACTCCTGCCGCTCGCAGAGAGAATTCCTTCCGAACCGCGGAACGACAAGTGAGCGTCGGCTTCAAACCGGCCTTCGTTTTTACGGGCCATCAGGTGATAACGATTCATCAAGCTTTTGTGGGATATCGGGTGACTGTATGCAATTTTTGCATCCAGCTCCCGCGAATCGATTCCGAACATCGCTTCCAAAGTGAGATTATGATAAAACGCCCGGTAACTGCTGCTGGTTCGAATTCCTAAGCGGACAGAATCGTACTTATTGAAACCGGCCAGAGGTCGCCACAAAACTAAGATGGCGTCTCCGGGCATGTGGATATATTTCAACAGCGGCCAGTCCGGTCGAAATTCCCAGCGTGGACGGCGGTTGTTGAGCCGGTTGCTGTCCATGATTCGGTCGTCAGGATCGACCTGAACGGCTTTGGGTTTTTTTGTTGTTTCAAAGACCACCACGCCGGACCGCGCCTTTCCGTCCCAGCGCTTGGTCTGTTTCTCGCCTCCTCCCAAATCAAGCTCCACATCGATGGGCATCACGCCGTCTCCCTTGCGCTTCACTTCCACGGTCGTGACCCAGGTTGAATCGCCGCGCTTAACTTTTTCAATCTTGCCCTTTGAATAATCCACGGTCGGGGTCCGGCGCAGCCATTGATCAAAAAACCAGTCGAGCTTTTCGCCATGGCTGTCCTCAAAAACCGCTTGCACATCTTTTTCATTCACATGGCTAAACGCATGCCGGCGTATGAGCTCTTGTGTCGCCGTTTTAAAAGCGGAGTCGCCGACTACGTAACGCAGCATTTCATAAAAAATATCGGCTTTTAGATAGAGATTGAAAAACGTCCCAACCGGGTCTTTGTAGCCGTGAATGGTGTTGGCCATAGGCTCGTTCTGCCCGGACTCATTATAAAGTCTGGCCACATTTCGAACCAGCGCATCCAGCGCGGGCAGAGGGTATTGTTTTTCAAACCAGTTCATGTCCTCCTGAGCTTCTTCTGTGTCGTAACCTTTTTTTCCGAATATTTTTTCAGAATACGATTTGCCCATATAAACCTGCAGCCCCTTGGTGAGCCAGGATTCTTTGACGCCGTTGACGCCCACGACCCCGGGGAAATACACACTCGTCAGCTCGTAAGCCATGGCGAACTCATCATCGTCCTCAAGGCGTACCAGCATGGGGTCGGCCATCGGTTTGCTCGAGGCTTTGATGACAGTGACATGCGAAAACGGATAGGCCCCAAAATAGTTCTCCAGATAGTCCCACGCCCCGTCGAAACGGCTGAGCAGCCCGTTCAACCAAGATTTCGGCTTTTTCCCCCGGAAAAAAATGTGCACCGGAATGCGGCGATCATAACGAAAATAGAGATATTTAGGGGATGCGCTCCAGGTAAAATTTTGTACTTTTTCGGCCTTAAAACGCACGCTCCGGAATCCTTTCTCCCGCCCCTCCTCTTTCAGCCGCATTCGCACCGAATCGCGCCAGGCGACAAACGCGTCTTTATCCAGGGAGGTGTCGGCGGTCACGGCTTCCCACCCGGGATCGCCTTCGACAATGGCGCCCGAGCCGGCTACGATGTTATTCCAGGGGACAGTGAGCGTGACATCGAAGTCCGCAAATTCACTGTAAATATCGAATGACTCCATCATAAAGTGAAACGGTTCGTCATGCCAGCCGCTCTGGTCATACACTGCTAATCGTGGGAACCACTGCTCGAAGTCAGCGGGACTTCTTTTACGGCGAGAGGTGCGCTTGTTTTTGTCAAAATCTTGAAAAAATATCACACCCAAAGAAAGCGTGTCCCCGGGAAGCAGCGAGTAAGGCAGCGTCAGCTCCAAAATCGTGTCGCTGAAATCGTAAGCCTGCAGTGGGAATTCGGTTTCCCTGCCTATCGAAAGAAACTGTAAGCTCTCGATAGTCAGTTTGTGATCACCTCTATGCTCGAAATTGATAGATCCGCCCGTAAAACGCTGCATTTCCTTGACTGCTGTGTTTTCCTGGTTGTGAAAAGCATTGGAGGGAACTTGCAGGTAGATCTGGCGCAGTGTGTCCGGCGAATTGTTTTGATAATAAATTCGCATGGATCCGTTCAAGCGTCTCTCGGTGGTATCCAGCGCCGCTTCGATGACATAACGCACGCCTTGCTGCCATGTTAAGTCGTTCGGGAGTGAAGATTGCGCCGGCAGCGTTTTGGTGTAACAAAAACAGAGGAGCAGGAGAAACCCATATCCGGTTTTCTTTTTCATGGTCGCGATCCAATTTTGAACAAAAACGTAACTATCTATCTATCGCCCCAAAAAGGCAAAACGATTTTGGGCAAAACTATTCACCCCGTGAGATAATGATGAAAGTCCTTCCAAACTCGTTTGCCGCTCTCTTTATCTCACGGGGAAAAAAAGCGTAGGAATTTAGCCATTTGAACAAGACTACAAAATAGCCCATCCGGAGGTTGCAGGAAAATCCCACTGACAAAATAATTGATGACACAATGATATTTTTCATCAATCATTTTGTCTTTATATTTTTTAAAATGTGAGAGTTATACGACCAAATCAGCGAAAAGGGTTCCGCGTTACAGGATTATAGAATAAATTTTACCACAAAGCCACAAAGATATCTATTCAGGAGTGAGAAGCTGAGGAGTGCAAAACTTTAGTTTTGCACTGTTTCAATGAAAGCCGCAACGCTAAAGCGTTGCACTCCAAGACCAAAAGCTGAGATATTGAGAACCGAAAACTTTTACAAACAGAGCACGTTTTCTCTCATCCAGCATTGCCGGAGAAATCCCATTGAAATGATTTTTTCAATTTCACTTTCAATTCTGTAGGAGGTCTGATTCTGTGGGTGGGCTTTTTCTTGCTGGTTTGCCCCCACAAAGATACAAAGGTCACGAGGAATATTGAAATTTTAGCTTGACATAAAAAGGAAACTTTTTTATTGTAGTTAACAGGTTTAAGCAAAGGTAAAGTTAACCCTACTTAAGGTATACAATTGGAGTTCTGATGCCAAAGCCAAAAGAAAGTTCTTTTCGAGATTATGTGCGTGAAGTTTTAAAAAATGCTACTTATGAGTCAGACGATAGTTTAGGTAACATACCATGTGTCGTTGCTGAAGCGCCTGATTTGCCCGGGTGTTTTACACAAGGCGAGAATTTTGAAGAAGCGCGAGAAAACTTGATCGATGCAATTGAGTTGTGGATCACTGCCGGCCTCAAAAATAACGAACATATGCCAACAATCAATGGATGTCGATTAGCTGTGGAGATTGACACGATTAAACAAAAAACACAAGAGAAACAGGGAGTCTGTTGACCGAACTCCATCCTTTACCACGCCGCAAATTAATTCAAAAATTACGTAAGGCCGGTTTTAATGGCCCTTTTTCAGGCGGGAAACATTCGTACATGATGAAAGATCAGAAAAGACTGATCATTCCTAATCCCCACAGGGGAGACATCGCGGTCGGACTTATCAGAAGAATTATCAAACAGGCCGGGATAGATCCAGGTGATTGGGAAAAACTCTGAGATATTGAGAGCCGAAAACCTTACAAATAGAGCACGTTTTCTCCCACAGAACGGGAAATCCCACTGAAATAATTTTTTTCAATTTCTATTTC
>JBHHWX010000297.1:0-7642 GCA_046756745.1 bacterium
GGTACTTTGCCATAAAGACTTATGGCCTGTTTGGTTCCGGCTTGTCCGGGTCAGGGAATAAGGAAATAAGGGAAGGGCTGCCCTATTTCCATATATTCTTATTTTCTGGACCTCGGAAACTTTATCTAAGATCTGATCAGACTTTAGCACAAAAATGCAAAAGATGAGCAATTGTACCACAAAAGTTGATAATACAGAAGTTAACCAAATAATATATGATTCCTAACGCGGCAAAGCGTAACCAAAATAGACCCGGACATTTATTAGGACAAATCGTCTAATTCAGCGGAGTAATGGATTAATGGAGTAAGAGATGGCTATGTAGCAAACTTTGAAAAATCCATTGCTCCAACAATCCAATACTCCGTTTGATTCATGATTCAGAACGGAATATATTAATTTTTTTGCTGAAAAAACAAAGTTTTTCGGAGTAATAGAATAATTCAGGCTAACAACCCGGACAGGATTTGACCAAGCTCAATCGAGGTATTTAGTGACGTAACCAAAACCGGAGATTCGAAATGTCAGAAAGACAAAGGTCTAAGCCGCTCGAGCACGCCTTCGATCAGAAGAATCTGTCATTCTTGTTCCGTCGCGACGGAGACATCGCGTATCCGGTGCAAAGAATCGCTCCGTCGCCCTGCACATTGGCGTGCCCGGCTGGTGTGAACGTCAAGGCCTACGTCTCCCTTATCGCCGCCGGTCGTTTCAAAGAAGCGCTGCAGGTCGTCAAGGAAAGAAATCCTCTCCCCGGAATCTGCGGCCGGATTTGTACCCATCCTTGTGAATCTTTCTGCAATCGGGCAGAGGTTGATACCCCGGTCGCTATCTGCTGGCTTAAACGTTTTGTCGCAGACTATGAATTGCAGCATCCGGAGAGTCGTCCGAAGCCGCTGCCTGTTACTAAAAAGGAGAAAGTCGCCATTATCGGTTCCGGCCCGGCAGGCCTGACAGCCGCCAACGACTTAATTCGGAAAGGTTATGGTGTGACGATTTTTGAGGCACTGCCAGAAGCGGGGGGGATGCTGATCGCCGGCATCCCTTCGTTTCGGCTGCCGCGGGACATCATTCAACATGAAATCGAGTCCATCAGAAGACTTGGAGTCCAGATCAAAACGGGAAAGAAGGTGTCCGGGCCGAAAGCTCTCGACCGGCTTTTTGAAGCGGGTTACAATGCAATCTTTATCGCAGTGGGCGCGCATAACGGCAAGAAATTAGGAATTCCCGGGGAGGAGGAAAACGAAGGGGTCCTGGACGCCATTTCTTTTCTACGGCAAGCCAATCTTGACCAGCCCCCCAAATTAGGCAAAAAAGTGGCGGTTATAGGAGGAGGCAATTCGGCCATTGATGCGGCGCGGACAGCCGTACGTATGGGCAGCGAGGACGTCAGCATCGTTTACCGCCGCACCCGCAAGGAGATGCCGGCGCACGAGGCTGAAATCCAGCAGGCTGAATTTGAAGGCGTGAAGATATCTTATCTGACGTTACCTGTCGAAGTGCTGGGCAAAGATGGAAAAGTGTCCGGCATGGTGTGTACGAAGATGAAATTAGGGAAACCGGATTCAAGCGGCCGCCGCCGGCCCATCCCTATTGCAGGCTCCTCATTTACGGTGGCGGCCGACACGGTTATTGCAGCCATCAGTCAGGCGCCGGACCTGTCTTTCTTGCTTACCAAGAAGGGGGACATTTCCAAATGGCATACGATTGTGACGGAGGAATCGACTTCCGCAACCTCGCGCCCCGGCGTCTTTGCCGGCGGCGACGCCGTGACCGGACCGAACACGGTGATCGATGCTATCGCCGCAGGGCATGTTGCGGCGCAATCTATCGAGCGTTATCTGAGAGGCGAGCCTTTTCAGCAAAAGCTGGCGCAGGAGCGTCCGGTTGAAACCGAGATCAAACCCAATGTAAAAGCGCACAAGAAGAAAAAGCGGGCGGAGATGCCGGTGATCTCTCGCCGCGAAAGACAAACCGGCTTTGACGAAGTCGAATTGGGATTCAACGCAGCAAAGGCCATGGAAGAAGCGCAGAGATGTTTACGCTGCGGACCGTGCAGCGAGTGTTTCATCTGTGTCCCAGAATGTCATAAGCTGGTCACGGTTCTTTCCTCTCCGCATGATAACGAGGAGATGTTTTTCCGGCTGCCATCCGGCTTTGACCGCGTTGATCTACGTTCACACTCTTCCGACGGGCTGCTGCGTATTGGAGCGCAAAAAGAGCTCGAGGTGCAACTCACGCCCACCACTTGTTATGTGAAACAGCAGGTGTGCCGCGGCTGCGGTGACTGCGTGACCGTTTGTGAGTATGCTGCGCCGATGCTGATTCCGAAAGGCAACGGGCTTTATATTTCCCACATCAATGAAAACTTCTGTAAAGGCTGCGGGGCCTGCGTGGCTGTGTGTCCGTCAAGCGCTATCGTCCAGAACACCTTTTCCGATGGCTGGCTCGAGCGGAAATTACAAACTTTGGACGCTGCGAAAAAAAACGTCGTGGTTTTTACGTGCAGTTGGTACGGCACGCATCTCGACCGTTCGCTCTTCGCCGATATTTCACAGCACGACCTTAATCTCTTATTTGTTCGGACGACTTGTTCCGGCCGGATCGAACCGTCGTTTATTCTCAACGCATTTGAGCATTCTGCGGCAGGCGTGTTGGTGGTAGGATGCCCCAAAAACGCCTGTCACTACGGATCCGGAAATGCTTATGCGGACGAGCGCTTTAGCAGAGTTCAAAACATGCTCAACCTTCTCGGTTTTCCGTCTGAGAAATTTCAATGGGTTTGGCCGGATGGCGAGCAGGTTTCCGGACTCATGGAGGCAGTGGATGGGTTCCTTCGCAGTATTCAGGAGGGTGAATTATCCGACAATGTATCGGACAAGTGTTGAGCAGCTTTTTTGTTAAAACGGATAACAAGACGTAATGCGTCATCCGTCATTGTCATGCATGACGTTTTCAAAAATCGGCGTCCGTCATTTCTGTCCTCCGTAGCTATACAAAAGTCATTTGTATTGATTCGTGACGGACGCCACTTAATTTATGTATGTTTTCAGATAACCAATCACAGGGGCTATTAAAGAATGGGCATATTTTTGACAGGATAACAAGATTCTCAAGATGAACAGGATTTGGGCCAAAGAATGGTGAAGTGAAAAGAAAAATTAGAGTTTTACCTGAAGATGAGTCATCCTGTAAATCCGGTTTATCCTGTTATCCTGTCAAAAAAAGATTAAATACCGTGTGATCGGTTAAAATAAACCAGGTATTCAAAATGCCAGAATTATTAGGCGTTATCAAGAAAAACAATGTTTTCTACTGCTTGGAATGCGGCAAGTGTACCGCATCGTGCCCTGTCGCGCAGGTGAACGACAGCTACTCGCCTCGCAGTATCGTGGCGCACACCATGCAGCACTCCGAGGACGACGTTCTCTCCGATCCCATGCTTTGGGCTTGTCTCACCTGCAAAAGCTGCGAGCCGGTCTGTCCGGCAGAGGTGGATTACACCAATCTCACTTTGGAGTTACGCGCCCAAGCACGAGAGAATGGCCAGCAGGGCAGGTGCACGCATGGCGGCGCTCTGCAGTCGCTCATGCGCATCATGACCACACCGGATCTGAAGCAGAACCGTTTGGACTGGCTCAACAGCGATCTCAAAACTGCGGAAACCGGCGAGGTGCTCTACTTTGTCGGCTGCGCGCCCTATTTTGACGTGTTCTTTTCCGACCTGGGTGTGAAAACGCTGGATGCCGCTCGCAGCGTCATTAAACTGCTGAATGCCATCGGTATCGACCCGGTTTTGATGCCGAATGAGCGCTGTTGCGGTCATGACCTGCTCTGGAGCGGCGATCGGGAGAATTTCGTGAAATTAGCAGAGCATAACCTCGAGGCCATCCAAAAGACCGGCGCGAAAAAAGTGGTTTTTTCCTGCCCGGAATGTTACCGGACACTCAAAGAGGACTACGCTGCGCATTTCGGAAGCCTGGGTTTTGATACGCTGCACATTACGGAGGTCATGGCAGACAAGCTGCAATCCGAGAAAAATCTTTTTCCGAGCAATAACCGGGAACAAAAGGTCACTTTTCAAGACCCCTGCCGGCTGGGACGACACTTGGGTGTATACGAGGCACCTCGTGAAGTGTTGACCGCGGTGCCGGGCGTGCAGCTCAACGACATGCCCAAAAGCGGTAAAAAAGCCGTCTGTTGCGGCGTGAGCAACTGGATGAATTGCACGACTTATTCCAAACAAATTCAGGTGGAGCGTTTACGCCAGGCAAAAGCAACCGGGGCAAACACGCTCATGACCGCCTGCCCGAAATGCGAAGTCCACCTCAGGTGTGCGATGAAAGATGTGAACCTGGGTAAAGAGATCAACATGGAAATCAAGGATGTGGCGACGCTGGCGACGGAGGCGTTGGCGGATTCATGACGTGGTTGAAAAACTCTGTCGGGGTTATAACCCTGACAGAGTTATTAATCAACAACGTCATTCATGGATTCTTGGATAAATGGATCGATGGAACGCAATAAAGGAGACCACAGGAGGTGATGAAATGATGAAAAGAATGTGTTGTGTAGTCACTTTGTTTGTTCTTCTCATCACTGTAAGAGAATTGGGCGCGATTGGCCGTCTTTATGGCCGAATTCCTAATTGGGAGAACAGCCCGGTCTACAATCTACGAATTAAGTCGTTTGATGTCACAGTCACCATTCAAGAGCAATTAGCCGTAACCCATATCGATGAGGTGTTTGCTAATGAAAATTGGCGACGCTTGGAGGGGATCTATATTTTGGAGCTGCCGGAGGGGGCAAAGCTCACCGAGATGTATCTCTGGATCAATGGTGAACGAATTAAGCAGGAAATCAAGACCAGGGAAGAGGCGGTTGAGATTTTCGAAGAAATTGTACGCAGACAAACGGACCCGCTGCTTGCAGAAGAGATCGAAGAAAATGTCTTTCGGTTTCGTTTATTTCCTATTGAAGGATTTAGCGAAAGACGGATCGAGATCAAATATATAAATGTACTGCCGTACGATTCAGGCCAAATCACCTATCTTTTTCCTATGGACATTTCAGATTTTGAAGAGGACGCTGTTGAGAGGGGCTCTATCAAAATCAATCTAAGATCTCAATTTCCCTTCACTTCTGTGAGCGCTCCTTCTTACCCGGATCCACCGGCAAACATGATTACCCAAATTTCTCCCACTGAATACGAGATCATTTTCGGAAATGAAAACTTCATTCCGAGCCGGGATTACGATTTACTTTTTAGTGTGGAGCGTGATGGAATTTTTAATGTTTTGACCTTTTCGCCGCCTGATTCTATCATGGAGGACAGTTTTTACCTGCTTTGGGTGACGCCGCCGGACTCCATATTCAGCGATACTTCAGGAGTAAGAAATGTGATTTTGGTGGCCGATGTCTCTTCGAGCATGGAAGGGTCGAAGCTTCAGGTTCTCAAAGAGGCGCTGATTTATTTTGTGCGACAGCTTAAACCAACGGATCGCTTCAATGTCATCGCTTTCAGCACCAGCGTAACTCAATATCAATCCGATCTTGTCACAGCCACGCCAGGCAATGTGCAAGAAGCTGTCAACGTGATTTCATCATTAGCAGCTTTGGGCTTAACCAACTTTGAAGCCGCGCTTACTACCGCGTTAAATCAATCCTTTGACCCTGACGCCAGAAATTCGATCATCCTTATCACCGATGGCGTCCCCAATCAAGGTGTGACAGACGCCGTCTCACTGTTAAGCCTGATACGAGATGAGAATTCATCTGATGTCGCCATATTCCCAATCGGCATAGGGGATGAAGTGGATAGAGAGCTTCTCAGGGCGATCGCAACTGAAAACAGTGGCGCTGCTTTTTTTGAACAGGTAGAAAGCTTTGCAGAGAAACTTCCACAAATCTCTCAAAGGATAGCGTCGCCCATTCTAAAAGAAATGAGTCTGACTTACGGGCCGGCGTTTACTTACGATCGCTATCCAATGGAATTTGCGAACTTAGCCTCAGGCGGTCAACTTGTTCTTGCCGGACGATTTTTTGGGGCCAATGTTTTCGATCTCGCGCTTTCAGGCGTCTCCGGAAATAAGAGTTTTTCACTTTCAGAACAAGTCGCATTTCCGGATACCGGCACGAATCACTTTGTTTCGAGAATATGGGCCGCCAAGAAGATAAACTTCTTAATCGAGCAGATCGATGAATAAGGGAAAGCGCCACGCACTTTTGGAAGTGCGTGGCATGTTTGATTCACAGTTTTTTAGCCTAAAATCAAGTGTTCGGAAATTCATGCCTGAATTAGTCCTAAAAAACTTAATCTGGCTTGTACTCATGAAACGAAAATATCTGCAACTCGGTTTAATTGTGGCATTTTGTTACCCGGCACCTGTAAGTCTGTGTGAGAAAGCTAATGGATATTCAAACTCCTCTGAGAATTCCTCCGTGCAACAAAGCAGAGAACCTATTCAAATCGGCAATAAATCGTTTATTCAAAATTCTAATGAATCCGGTGGCTGCTTAGAAACCACTAAAGCCACACAATTCCAAAGCAATTCATCCCTGTTCAGACGTTTTAGCTTAGATGATACAGTTCAGGCACTAGCCATTTATGTGGCATTTCCTGATCAGCAGTCCCAAAATCTGCCAAAGTACTACAAAGAAGTCGAATTCCTTATGCATGACTTTTTTTCTGATATGTCAAATGGACGCCACCAGCTTTACGTTAAGACTGCTCGTCGTACTCCCCCATATCAAAATTTAGCTTATGTTGCAGATTCAACCCTCGCCTTTTATAATACGGCGCCTGCTTCCGTAAACAGAGAAGGCCTATTAGTTGAGGATATTTTTAAAAAGATCCACCATGACCATCCAACAATATTTGACGGCGTGGATGTCGTATTCTTTAACATCCTGGCGGACTTTATTCAGGGCGCCACAGCCGTTGCAAACCTCGTTCGCCCTCGCGAAGCTTTTAAAATTTACCGGGGTCTTGGCACAACGCAGGATGTGACCGGCGAACATGTATTCAAAGGCATTTTAGCCCATGAATACGCTCATCTTTTAGGCTTCCGTCATCCGCCCGATCACTTCCAGGTTGAGTACGGTGATTATGCGCTCATGGATCGCCTGGTAGGTCGTTTAGTGCCATTGAGTATTGAACATCTCTGGCGAAATGGCTGGCTTGATTCCAGCAAAGTCATAAGATTGGGTGGCGAACATAAAAATGTCGTTATTGGGGATATACGTCGAGGGGGTAAAGCCTATCAACTTCCGATTAGTAAGAACGAATATTTTTGGCTGGTTAATCATCAAGGCTCAGATTATGACAGTACGTATTTCGGCAAGGGGCTATTAATTTGGCACATCTCGTCATTTTCCTTTCTAATTACCAGGCAAACATCCCAAATTGATATTTGGCCAAAAAATAAAACCATTAACATGCATCCCGATGATAACCGGTCTACACAGATTTGGATTGGAAATAGAGGGCAAAAAGATCTCAATTATTCTATTTCAAGCTCAGAAATCCTCGAACATAAAAGAAAGACGGGTTTTGCCGGCTTTTTACCGCCAAGAGATACGCTCATAACCAAAGAGAAGCTTCACGTACCTTCGAGCCAAGTCGCTCCGGTTTTGGATGGTCTTT
>JBHHWX010000298.1:0-7619 GCA_046756745.1 bacterium
GTCATTGGTTCGAATCCAATATCGCCCACCCTTATATCCCTATTCCCTATATCCTTATTCCCCTATCCCTCTCCGCCTTTGACTTTTGCCTGGATGAGCTGCCTCAGCCGCGGAAGGATGCGCTCCAGCTCCGAGTTGATGATCTCTCCGCATTCTCGATAGATTTCCATATTCCCACCGATGGGATCGGCAATATTGGCGCCAACCGCTTCGTCGGGCTCCCGGGCAAACGTTTTTAGCAAGAAAACATTTTCCCGAAATTCCGGAAAGTGGTTTTGCAGGAAAATTTCGTGTTCGCGAGACATCGCAAAAATGAGGTCTGCGTTACTGACCAGTCGCTGATTTAACCCTTGCGAGCGATGGTTGAGAATGTCCGCGCCTAAATCGTGCGCCACTTCTATGGCGAAATTGGTAGCCGGGCTGCCATGAATCCCTATGGTGCCGGCTGACTGGATGTTGACCTGTTCTTTAAACTCAGCCGCGATTTTCGACTGCAATAGGCCTTCCGCCATCGGGCTTCTGCAGCTATTACCGGAACAGACAAAAAGAATGTTAAACGATTCAGAATTCATAGGATGCTCCTTGCAGCGATTGTTCGATTTCAGACAGTGAGATGACGCCTTCCCTTAAAACTACCGGAGCTTCGCCGGTCACGTCCACGACGGTCGACGCTCTTTTTGCGCTACTTTCGCCGCCATCGATGACTAAATCGATGCTCTCGCCAAGCTGGCACACGACTTCTTCGGCGTGTGTCGCAGGCGCACAGCCCGTTATGTTTGCGCTTGTGGACGTGATCGGATCTTTATGGAGCTGCACCAGCGCTTGGGTGAGCGGATGATCCGGCACACGAAAACCGATTTTCTGATCGCGGCTTACTAAATCCTTCGGCAGCTTTTGCGATGCCTTTAGAATCAGAGTGAGGGGGCCCGGCCAGTAGCGTTTCATTAGAATTTTGCCAAGCTCGGAAACATCATCGGTCAATTCCAAAGCGCCGGCAACAGAAGCGGTCATGATAGAGATCGGCTTTTGCGGGTCTCTTTTTTTAATCTGGTAAATTCTGGCAACCGCTTTCCGGTGGGTGATGTTTGCTCCCAAGCCATAAACGGTCTCTGTCGGATAGGCGATAACGCCGCCCTGATGTAGAATTTCGACTGCCGGCGCTAAATCATGGGCGTCAAAATCGTCGGGATTGATTTTTGTCACTTCCATAGCAAAGCCATTTTTTATCCCTCATCTTCAAGAGAAAGCCGCTCTTCTTCTTCCCAGCGTTTCAGCACGATCCGGTTTCGAATTTTAATCGTCACAACAACTAAAATAAATACCACCAGCATGAAAATCCATAAAAAAGTATCAAAATCCAGCAGAAATCGCCACCGGTATTTTTTCTCAGCATACCGAATCCAGTCCAGCTCAAAATCCGCTGAACTTATACCGTAGGCAGCCTGAAACGCTCCCTCGAAAGTCTTATTGTTTTTCAGCTCTTTGGTCAGCGCCAGAATGCCTTCGTACCCAAATTTTTCCTCTAAAAATAACACGGCGGAATAACTTTCTTCATAAGCCAAACGCGCTTTCTCTTGGCGAAATTTCAGCACGTGGTCGATCTCCGCCAGAGGAACGATAGAATCTCCGATAAGCGCTTTCGAAATCGCCTCACCCCCGATAAATTCATCATCGTATGAAAAATAAATCGCCATCCCTTCGTGAAACCAAGTGGGAACAGCGGCAGGAGGCGTCATGGCTTGGCTGACTAAGATATGCGTCAACTCATGACGCACCAGCTTTGAAAGCCGCCCGAAGTTTTTTGTTAAATTCGGAGATTTTAGAACAATCATGTTTCTATCTAACAACGCGACGCCTTCGCCCCAATGCGGAATATGGTGCCCGGTTATCTGATCAAAATCCGTTTGAGTTGGGCTAAGATAAATTCTCACGCGCTGTCTGATCCGGAGGTTCAGATTCGCAGTCAAATATTCGTATTCTTTGTCGACTAACGCGCTGAAATCGTCGATCAATTTTTTGTCAGATTCATGATACCGAATTCGAAAAAGAGAGGATTCCAACGTATACCATTGAGCTTGAGCTGCTAGTCCGGAACAGCAGAGGTGCAAGCTGAGGGAAAAAGCGAAAAATGTTAAACGCGCTGTCTGCATTTCTTATCTTACTTGTGATTGACCGAAAACGATCCTCTCTTACCCGCTCATCGTGTCCCACATCTTTCGTTGAAACCGGCTGAGCCGCCTCGAATTAAAATACGTGGCTGATAGATAAAGTCATCTAAAGATGACTCTTGTTCAGTGTATGAAGCGAGACACAGTCGGCTTCAGCCGACTTGAGCTATGAGCCTGAAAATTTATTTTCAGGCGTTTTGGCTAAAGCGGCTAAGCCGCAGGTGAAAGGTACACGGTATGAAGCGGTTCGTGATGTTGATTTTCAGGTTAGAGCTTTGCGAGGGCTTGATCCAAATCCGTGATCAGATCTTCCACTGCCTCCACCCCGGTTGAGATTCGAGCCAATCCGCTGGTCAAACCAATTCTCAGTCGCTCCTCTTCCGGGACAGAGGCATGGGTCATGGAAGTGGGATGGCAGATGAGGCTTTCCACCCCCCCCAAACTTTCGGCCAATGAGAAGAGAGAAACGTTTTCCAAGAACGTTTTTGCACGCTCCCAACTACCCAGCTCAAACGAAAGCATGCCCCCGAATCCAGGGTTTCCGTAGGGATCCCGCTGTTGTTTCTTGGCTAAGAGATAGTGGGGGTGGGACTCTAATCCCGGGTAAATCACTTTCTGAATTTTGGGATGTTTGTCCAAATAATTGGCTAATTGCAGGGCGCTTTCGTTTTGTTGCCGCATGCGTAAGTGCAGAGTTTTCGTCGCGCGCAGAATGAGCCAACAATCGAAAGGACTCGGTACGGCGCCCACGGCATTTTGCAGAAATCCGAGCCGTTCCGCTAATTTCTCACTTCTGACCACCACGATCCCGCCGATGACGTCGCTGTGACCGTTAATGTATTTCGTGCTGCTGTGCACGACAATGTCGATCTCAAAATCCAAGGGTCGCTGAAAATAGGGGCTCAAGAAAGTATTATCGACGACAGTGAGGATATCCCGGGCTTTGCACAATTCGGCGACTTTTGCCAGATCCGTGACCCGCAGCAAGGGATTGGTCGGGGTTTCGATAAAGACCAGTCGTGTGTTAGGCTGGAGCGCCTTTTCTAAGTTTTGGTGTTGCGAGGTGTCGACAAAGCTAAAGGTGAGGCCGTAATCGGTCATGATGTGCTCAAAATAGCGGTATGTCCCGCCATAAACGTTGTCGGTGACCACCACATGGTCGCCACTTTTGACCAGTCCCATCAGCGCAGACGTGGCGGCCATTCCCGAACCAAACGCAAAACCAAAACGGCCGTTTTCAAGAGCTGCGAGCTTTGTTTCCAGAGCCTTGCGTGTCGGGTTCCCGGTTCTGCCATATTCGTACCCTTTGTGAATGCCCGGGGATTGCTGCACATAGGTTGAGGTTTGATAAATAGGCGTGCTCATCGCGCCACTTTGAGGATCCGGATGTTCTCCGGCGTGTACTGCGTTCGTATCAAATTTCATAAAGTACCCTTACTACGATGTGATAAAATCCAACAAATCCGATTTTGTGATAATTCCGATAATTTTATTCTCCTCTGCAATAAGCACCGCCGGGTGTTTTTGCGACAAGTAATTTTTCGTTTCTTCCACACTTCCGGTAAACTGAATCACAGGAAAGCATTTTTGCATGACGGTTCTTGCCGGACTATCCATCAAGGCATTCTTTTCAATGACTTGTGCCATCAAGTAACCTTCCTCGAGGCTGCCTAATGCGTGGTCGTCTTCCATAACAGGTAACTGCGAGATATTAAACTCACGCATCTTTTCCAAAGCCACTCTAACTTTATCCTCCGGATCAATGGCAACGATCGCAGGAAGGCTCCCAGCTTTCATTTCGAGAACACGCTTCAAGGAGATTTTTTCGAAATCAAAGAAACGGTTTTCTTGCATCCATTCATCCGAGTAAAATCTTGACAAATAACGTTCCCCGGTATCCGGAAAGATGACCACCACCACTTTATCTTCAGGCAAATTTTTGGCGATTTTCAAAGCGACGAAAGCAGCGGTTCCGCTGGAGCCCCCGACAAAAATACCCTCTTCGCGTGAGATTCGCCTGGCTATATTGAAAGACTGCTTGTCGGTTACCTGGTGTATTTCATCGATGTATTCAAAATGCAGCGTTCCGGGAATAATATCTTCGCCGATACCCTCTACTTTGTAAGGCCGGGCTTGCCCCATTTTCTTGGTTTCGAAATATTCCTTGAGAATCGAACCCACCGGGTCGGCGCCAATCACTTTCATGTTTGGATTCTTTTCTTTGAGGAACTTACCCGTGCCGCTAATCGTACCTCCGGTCCCCAGGCCAGCCACGAAGTAGTCGATTTTACCACGGGTCTGCTCCCAGATTTCAGGGCCGGTGGAAAGATAGTGAGTTTCCGGGTTGACCGGGTTGAAGTATTGATTTGCTAAAATAGCGTTTGGGGTTTCGCGCACAATCCGTTTAGCGACTTCATAATAGCTCTCGGGAGATTCCGGGGGCACCGCAGTCGGGGTAACAACCACATCCGCCCCGTATGCTCTCAGTAGACGAACTTTTTCAGCGCTCATTTTATCCGGCATTGTAAAAACCGCTTTATAGCCTCTGAGAGCGGCGACTAAAGCTAATCCGGCGCCGGTATTTCCTGACGTCGATTCTACAATCGTTCCGCCCGGCTGCAAGCGGCCTTCTTTCTCCGCGGATTCAATGATGGAGAAAGCCACTCGATCTTTAACACTGCCGCCGGGGTTGAAAGACTCAACCTTGGCAAGCACGGTCGCTCTTATCCCCGCGGTAACATGATTCAACTTTATCAAAGGTGTGTTTCCGACGGCTTCTAAAATACTGTTGTAAATTCCTGTCGACATTTCATCTCCATTATGAGCTAGTTCATTCGTTCGAGGACTGAATTAATGAGCATAATTAATACTTTTTTCGCGCTTTCCGGATCAGAAAGTTTACAGAATGTAAATTGACCTTGTTCAGTCAAGCTCATTTGTGCATTGAGTAATTCATTGGGGACGGGCGTTTGCCCGTTTTTGATATCTGCGGCGATAACTAAAGGAAGGTTATACTTGTCAGTCAAAGAGTCAATCGTTGAAGTAGCAGACGAATACGATTCTGAGCTGTTCCAATTAAACAGAATGATATAGCCTAAAAGCTTTCTGGAAACCAATTCCCAGGCAGGGTTGGATTCTTTTTCCGGTATCTCGGCGCCATATAAGTGAAGTAAAAGTTGGTCGTTAATTTGCAATCTTCCGAAAATTAACGACTTCGTTTCAATGACAATTTCATCACATACTGCACTGATAAACTTTTTTTTACTGTCAAGATCCGGACCAACAATTGCAATCTCACCAATTCTCATTTTTTATAGGAGCTTTATCGGCTCTGTAACGGTCAAGCTCATGTTCCCGGATAGCAAACTATCACGATGCCTTTCCATTCGAAAGCTTTTCACGGATCATCAAAAGTTCACTTTTGTTCAAATAGATTTGATTTTTTTCAGCATCCGAATCCATTTCATGACTATCTCGTGTTTTTCGATCTAACCCGCTGGGGCGATTGTTTCGCATTTGTTCGGCCCAGCCGGGATCCTTGTCTTTTTCTTTATCAAGAAAATTTCCGACCAGTTTGAACAAATGCTCTTCAGAGCGAACTTTGCTCTCCCCGTTTTTTAGAGCTGCGGAATGACCGTTTAGGTTTTCTTGTAAAGCAACTTCCCGCAATGATCCTTGATAAAAAAGCTTCGCGATGATTTGTAACGCTGTCAGATCGTCGAAAGAACTCTTATGTATTAAATCGACGATACGTGTATTTCCATTAATGGTATTAAGAATAGACAGTTCTTCGTTTGAATATTCCTCTTTACTTAGCTTAGGAGCTGCTTGAACCGTTACCTGAAGCGACGCAAAATTCGCTGCTAATTTATTCCAACGATCTTTGAAAATCAAGCCTTGTCGAACCAGATCCGAAGTTTTTTCTTTTAAAATGCGCACGTTATCCGTTTCTTTGATTTCGACTTGAAAAGAACCCTCATTCCACGTAAACATCCTGAACAAGGCTTTTCTTGCATTGAGATTGTTGAGAGAAGCGTCAATCACCTCTCCTTTTTGCAGACAAAGAATCCCTTCGTCGTTGCGGTGTTGAATAGAGACAATACAGGATTTCTGTGCAATTTCCAGAGTTTGGACAAGCTCGACAACATTCAGCTCAGACAGCTTCCCGGTGAAACCTTTTACGTGTTGGGTAGGCGCAGCGTCGAGCCTTTCGATTTCTGCTAACACATTTTGAATGCGTAAAATGACTTCTTCGACTTCAAATGGAGTTGTGATGTAATCGTCAATACCTAAGTTGATGCTATGAACCCGCTCTTCAACACTGCGGTGTCGACTCATCAAGATAAACGGAATATTTTTTGTGTTGGATTGAGACTTGAGCTCTCGAAGCAAATGGTGACCGTCTAATTTCGGAAGGTCTATTTCCGCTAACACAAGGTTCGGACGGAATTCTTGACAGATAGCAAGAGCAGATGCGCCATTGTCGGCAAGCTTGACTTCATAACCCGAGGAAATCAATACTTTTTTTAATTCATCGACATTTTGGGGATCTCTGACTACCAGTAAAATTCTCTGCTTTTCCATGTTGAGTTACGGGGATAATCCCGGTTTGTTTGACAGCAGGAGCTGTTCGAAAACATGCATAACGGATTGGACATCCTGAGCGTCGAATTCAGCGAATGCGTCACTCTCATCCGTTTTCAATGTGTAGCGCAGCACATCGAGCGGCACCGGCTTTCTCCCGGCCGGCCGGTAAACGGCAATGATATGGGGTAACCCGAATTTCTTTTTCAAAGTACTGATAAGATAACCCAAATAACCTAATGCAGGAGGGTCGTCACACGCGACGAGCACGATGTACCCAACCAGCGTTTCTGAAATCTCGTCTAACATTTGTAAGTATTTACTTTTAGTCGAGAAACCCACGATCTCAAGCACGTGTTTGTTCTCAGTTTCGATTTTTCCGACTTCCAGGGGATAACGGTTGGTGTTACCGATATTCTTCTGAGAATATTGTCCCGCTGTCAGAGTTGAGATTAACGCCTGACGTTGTTGCCAATCTGAACCGATAATGGCTAAGCGTCCACTTTGCCGTTGGACCCGGCTCAACAATTTGTCGCACAGCGCTCCAAAACTGCTCGGCTTTTTCACGAATTGTGGCTGTTGTTCCCGCTGTGGAATTAAGTTGGGCTGAGTTAATTTCGGCGCAGGTTTCCGGACAACCTGAGCATCCGTATTCAGAGTTGGGGGAGTCAACGGTGGAATAGCTTTCTCGACTTTCTTCTCTACCGGTTTGTGTGATATTTCTTTTTGGATTTTATTTGTTGGAACGAACTCTGTCTCAACTTGAAAATTTATTGTCGGTTCTAGTTTGGGTGGCAGGGCCTCTTCTTTTTTTGCGGTTGGTGGCACAGGGTGACATTTAAAACGAGCCGGCTTTTAAACCAATAG
>JBHHWX010000299.1:0-7615 GCA_046756745.1 bacterium
AGCGGGCCGGTGGGAACGGTGGTGACCGTCTCCGGCAGCCATTTTACCGGCGCCACCCTTGTACAGTTTAACAATGTCAGCGCGGTTTTCACGGCGCCGGCGGATGGGAAAATTATCGCGACAGTCCCGGGCGGGGCAGCCACAGGCACAATTTCCGTGACAACGCCAGGCGGTACTGCGATGAGCGCCAGCGATTTTACCGTCACCCAGAGCAGCGGAATTCTGAAGTTCAATCCCAGCGATGATGCGTTCGTCTGGGAAAAACGGCCTTCCAACAATTACGCGACCTCGCCAGAGCTCAGGCTTCGTAGGACACGCTCGGCTAAGCAAATTACGTATTTGAAGTTCAATGTGACCGGAATCGCCGGCGCCGTGACGAGCGCACAACTGCGGGTGACTGTTCTCGATGGCAGCGATGACGGCGGCTCAATTTATTCGGCGTCGAATACTTTTTTCGGCGGCAATACGCCGTGGAATGAGGAGGGCCTGACCTGGCCAAATGCCCCGGAAATGACGAGCCCAGCATTGAGCTCACTCGGGGCCGTTACTGCTGGGACCATCCACGAGTATGACGTCACCTCTGCCATCACAGGCGATAAGTCCTATAGTTTCGCCATTACGAGCCGCTCGAGTGACGTGTGCAAAATCAGCTCCAAAGAAGGGGCGACCGCGCCCGAATTGATCATAAACTACGGGGACGCCCCGGTGTATGCAGAGTTTCCGCAGGAGCTGGTGGATTTCACGCCTTATGCGGGGAATCCGGTGTTTACCGCTCAGGGTGCGGGTCACTGGGATGAGCGGATTCGCGAACGAGGCTGGATTACGCGTGAAGGCGGCATATATCGTATGTGGTACACCGGTTACGTGCCCAAATCCCCGAAGAAACTCGGTTACGCCACCTCGAGCGACGGATTAAATTGGCAGCGCTTTGCAGGCAATCCCATCCACGATCAGCATTGGGTTGAGGACATGATGGTTGTCAAATATCTGGGGCAGTACTACATGTTCGCTGAAGGTTTGAACGACCGGGCTCAGTTGCTGACGTCGGAAGACGGAATAAGCTGGACGCGTTTGGGACAGCTTGATATCCGGTTAACGAACGGTCAGCCAATCCCGGACGTTGCGTTCGGCACGCCCACTGCCTGGGTAACGGGCGGAGTATGGCATCTGCTGTACGACCGCAACGGAGACGAAGCTATTTGGTTGGCGACCTCCCCTGATCTGCAGGTCTGGACCAACGTTCAGGACGAGCCGGTACTCCGGCCCGGTCCGGACTTCTACGACAAAAATCTGATCGCGGTAAATCAAATCATCAAGTACAAAGGTCGTTATTACATTTACTATCACGGCCAGGGTAATACGGGCGGTAACTGGACAACCAATGTTGCAATGTCAACGGATTTGGTTCACTGGAAAAAATATCCCAACAACCCGCTGCTTCCGGTCGAATCGAATCAATCGAGCGGCATCCTGATCCATGACGACGAGCGCTTCCGGTTAGTTACGATGCACCGTGAGGTGCAGGTTCATTTTGCGACCTTAACCAGCGGTCCGCCGGAACCCTTAGATGGCGCCGCTCCCGGGATAGCCGCTCATACATCTTTAGAAAGGATCGACGAAACGGAGAATGAATTTGAGCAAGATTTAACAAGCGCAGCAGATAAAGACCCTTTCCCAAAATCGTTTTTGCTGCACCTGAACTACCCGAATCCTTTCAATATTGAAACCACCATCGAATATGATTTACCCGAAGCTGCGGAGGTGCGCATGCGCATTTTCAACATCAAGGGGCAAATCGTCCGCAGCTTGGTCGATGAGTTTCAAACCGCAGGATTTAAAAGAGTCTCGTGGAACGGCAAAGACGATTTCGGTCGCGAAGTGGGCTCCGGTATGTATGTGCTGCTGTTGACCGCAGGGCAAGAGAGACAAGTTGGGAAGATGGTTTTGCAAAAATAAAGTCATATGGCTTCACGGGGATTAAGACTCCGCCTCTTTGCCCTCAGCGCGATGCTCTTCGTCTCTGAACGGACGGAAGCAGCACGGGCATTGTCGAATGCCACTCGGCTGCAGCTCGCTCGTCAAAGCCACCCGCTCATCAAAGACAAAACACTCGCCATCGTAATGTTCAGATCCAACTTCTTCGAAATATTTCAAAATTCCACCGTCGAGCTGCAGCACATTTTTGAACCCCTTTTTCAGCATCAGCGGTACGGCTTTTTCACAGCGAATGCCGCCGGTACAAAACAAAACCAGCGGCTTTGTTTCCGAATCCTGTCCGAAACCTTCTATAGCCTTGGGAAAATCCCGGAAGGTTTTGATATCTAAATGCCGGGCATTTTTAAAGGTGCCGAATTCAACCTCGTAATCGTTGCGTGTATCCAACAAAGTAAAGTCCCGGGACTCGTCGAGCCATTTTTTCAAATCTTTGGGTGAAATTCGTTCTGTATCCGATTGCGCTGGATGGACGTCCGGCACGGACATCGGAATGATTTGGCTTTTGATTTTCACCCTCATTTTTTGAAAGGGGTTGTTTTTACTGAAGCTCACTTTAAATGTCAAGTCGCTGAAAACAGCAAACGAGGTCAAGAAACTCCGGAATCGCGTTATCGCATCTTCCGCTCCGGCTAAGAACAGATTGACGCCCTCGGGACTCAGTAAGATCGTCCCTTTAAGATTCCTTTCTCCGCACTGGTTTTGCAAGGCTCCTTGCAACTCATTAAGCGTTTCGTTCGAAAGCTTGACGAATTTGTAAGCGGCGATGTTGCAAATATTTTGATTGTCCTGCGTCATCATTGTGAGGACTAATTTAACATTCCGCAGTTATTTTGCAAGACCATTCATTTTTTAGTTGCTTAAATGAAATTCAGTTAACATATTACACATACTCAGTGATTGACCGAAAACATCGTTTTTTTGCTGTCTTTGCGAGCGCTTCTCAGCGAAGCAATCTCCTTATTAGGCACGGCATGAGATTGCTTCGGCAAAAAACGCCTCGCAATAACAGAGCTTTAGATGAGTTTTCGGTCAATCACCACTTAACGGAATCTTCCATTCGATATCAAAACGACAGGAGTGAAAATGGAGACACAGTGGGCTGGCGTTTATCCGGCAGTGACAACCAAATTCCGGGAAGATGAGAGCCTGGACCTCACGGCGATGGAGCGGCATTTCGAACAGCAAATCGAATCCGGCGTTCATGGGATAGTGGTCATCGGCTCGTTGGGTGAGAACGCTGTTTTGTCGGGTGAAGAGAAGCTGGAGGTTTTGCAGACAGCCGTGGCTGTGAGCAAGGGACGGGCGCCGGTGCTGGCGTGCGTTGCAGAAACCACCACCGCAGCGGCTTGCCGGTTTGTCGAAAAAAGTGTGGCGAAAGGCGCCGACGGTTTCATGCTGCTGCCGGCGATGCAATACGCCGCTGACAGTCGCGAAGCTTTACAGCACCTGCGAACTGTGGCTACCGTCTCGGACAAACCGATGATGATCTACAATAACCCGGTCGCCTACAAAGTGGACATCACACCGGAGATGTTTGTCGAGCTCGCCGACGAGCCGAAATTTGTCGCCATAAAAGAATCCTCCGACGATATCCGCAGGATCACCGATATCATCAATTTGACCGGCGACCGCTATCAAATTTTCTGCGGCGTCGACAATCTGGCCCTGGAAGCGCTGCTGCTGGGCGCTGTGGGCTGGTTAGCCGGTTTGGTCAATGCCTTTCCGAGGGAAACGGTTGAACTTTATGAACTTGCAAAAGCCGGACGCATCGAAGAGGCGGTTCACCTGTATCGTTGGTTTATGCCGCTGCTGCATCTGGACGTTTCCACCAAACTGGTGCAAAACATCAAATTAGCGGAGGCGATGACCGGGTTAGGAAACGAGAACGTGCGGGCGCCGCGGTTACCTTTGGCAGGAGAAGAACGAGAACGTGTCAAAAAAGTGATTGCGGATGCGATTGCCAAGCGTCCGGAGATGCCGGAGGTTTAATGTTGGCGTTGTCCCAAAAGGGCAAAAAATGTCTTTGCGAGGAGCGAAGCGACGAAGCAATCTCCCGATTCTGTGCTCAATATTATGGGATTGCTTCGCTTCGCTCGCAATGGCAGGATCCTTTTTGGACAGTCACCCAGGGGGTGGTTCATTAAGGAGACTTAACCTATGACCCGGCATTTCAACCGTTTACGTGAAAAATCTAAAAGAAAAGAACTCCGTTGAGATGTTTACAAAAACATCGAGGCTGTTTTGAGAAGTATTGAAAGTAAAGTTTTCGAAATCTTGGAGGAGTCAAAAAGCATTGACAACCCCCTCCTTGCGAACTTATCGATACCCACAAAAAGGGCCTTCCGGGGAGGCTGAGCCGAGGCCAGGCGCCGAAACGCCAGAAAATAAATTTTCAGGCTCATAGCTCAAGTCGGCTGAAGCCGACTTCTGGAGTTTGGACATTTTGCGGCTTTCGTGTCTGCGCGATGTACTAAAAAAATATGTCAGCTTTGAATATTTTCATGCATTTTGTGCGCCGCTTTTTTCGGTCACAAAGTGGATTTCTCCCCGGCAAACGAAAGTTTATCTTCGATAGCTACGAGATGGAAGACGACTGAAGTCGCCTAAAATAGCCCCGACGGATGTCCTTATCGTTACCCACAAAAAGGACCTTCCGGGGAGGCTGAGCCGAGGCCAGGCGCCGAAACGCCTGAAAATAAATTTTCAGGCTCATAGCTCAAGTCGGCTGAAGCCGACTCTATCTGGCCTCAACTCAACCAGACTCAGTCATCTTTAGATGACTTTAGCTATGAGCCTCGAATTTTAATTCGTGGCGGGTCTGGCGACTGAAACGAAAAATGTTGGTCACGACAAGCCTTGCGAAGGAAGGGCTTCTAAAATTTCAGAGAGGACACAAAAATCATGGAAACCAAATGTAATTTCATAAACGGCGAATGGGTAGAAGCACCTGACGCCGTTGAGGACATCAACCCTTCTGATATCAGCGACGTCGTGGGCGCTTATTGTCAAGGAGACGCTAAACAGGTGGCCGATGCCGTTGCCGCCGCGAAAGCCGCCTTTCCCGGGTGGTCGGCCAGCACGCTCCAACAGCGCTTCGATGTACTCGATTTTATAGGCAGTGAAATTTTGGCCCGGAAAGAAGAATTGGGACGGCTGTTGTCCCGTGAAGAGGGCAAAACCCTGGCGGAAGGCATTGGGGAAACCGCGCGCGCAGGACAGATTTTCAAATTCTTTGCCGGAGATGCGCTGCGCCTTTCCGGCGAACATATCGGCTCAGTTCGGCCAGGAGTCGGCGTGGACATCACTCGTGACCCCATCGGGGTGGTCGGCCTGATAACTCCCTGGAATTTTCCCATTGCCATCCCGGCGTGGAAAATTGCCCCGGCTTTAGCATTTGGGAACAGCGTGGTTTTTAAACCGGCGGAGCTGGCGCCGGGGTGTGCTTGGGCTCTCGCGGAGATCATTTCCCGCTCCGGTTTGCCGGAAGGCGCTTTCAACCTCACGGTCGGCGCCGGTGAAACCGCCGGCGCGGCTTTAGTCGGGCATGCCGGGGTCGCCGGCATCAGCTTTACCGGATCCGTCGCAGTTGGAAAACAAGTCGCGGTGAAATGCGCGCAACGACTGGCGAGAGTCCAGCTCGAAATGGGCGGGAAAAATCCACTGGTGGTTTTGGATGATGCCGACCTGAATGTCGCTGTCAACAGTGCTGTAAACGGGGCATTCTTTTCAACCGGACAGCGCTGCACCGCTTCCAGCCGGCTGATCGTGCAGGAGGGCATTCACGATCGTTTTGTGGAGGCCGTGGTCGAAAAAATACGCAACCTGAAGGTCGACGACGCTCTCGCTGAAGGCACGGACATCGGTCCGGTTGTCGATGGAAAACAGCTCGAAAAGAATTTCGAATATTTGGAAATTGGCAAAAAAGAGGGGGGAAATTTGATGTGGGGCGGTGAGCGGCTCAAACGCACCAAAGAGGGTTATTACATGTCGCCCGCGCTGTTTACCGAGACCGATAATGAGATGCGCGTGAACCGTGAGGAAATTTTCGGGCCGGTGGCCACTGTCATCAAAGTCAAAAGTTATGAAGAAGCGCTCACCGTGGCCAATGACACGGAGTTTGGTCTTTCGTCCGGGATTTGCACCACTTCGTTAAAACATGCCAGCCACTTTCGGCAGAACGCGGAAGCCGGAATGGTGATGGTGAACCTGCCCACAGCCGGCGTGGATTATCACGTGCCGTTCGGCGGACGCAAAGGCTCCAGCTATGGCACGCGCGAACAAGGACGTTATGCGGTAGAGTTTTATACAACGGTGAAAACGAGTTATACGGCGGCGTGATCCCGTAGAGGCAGGCCTATGTGCCTGCCCGAATGATCATGCGATTGTGTAGGGGCAGGCCTGCCCCAAGGGCGACCACGCAGGGTCGCCCCTACTCGGCTCGGCATTGATTAACAAAGAAGCGGCAGCGAAAGCAAAAAAATAATCGAGGAAAATGCAAAACCACACTTATTTCTGCATCGATGCCCACACGTGCGGCAACCCGGTACGAGTGGTCACCGGCGGCGGTCCGCCCCTGCAAGGCGAGACCATGAGCGAACGCCGTCAGCATTTTTTGGCTGAGTACGACTGGATCCGAACCGGGCTGATGTTCGAACCGCGTGGGCACGACATGATGTCCGGGAGTCTCATTTATCCTCCCACCCGTGAAGACTGCGACACGGCGATCTTATTTATCGAGACCAGCGGCTGCCTGCCCATGTGTGGCCACGGTACTATTGGCTCGGTGACGGTGCTGGTGGAAAGGGGTCTGGTCACGCCCAAGGAACCTGGGATGCTGCGGCTCGACACGCCAGCCGGGGTGGTGGAAGCTCACTACAACAAACAGGGCGATTACGTGGAGTCGGTACGAATGGTCAATGTGCCGTCGTTTCTGCACTCAACCGGACTCGCTGTGGAATGCCCGGATCTCGGCACGCTCAAAGTCGATGTGGCGTACGGTGGAAATTTCTACGCCATTATCGAACCACAGGAAAATTATCGCGATTTGGACGATCTCGCTGTGGCCGATGTGCTGCGTTTGAGCCCGGTGATACGCCAAAGGCTCAATGAAGAACACGCGTTCGTTCACCCGCAGGATGAGACCATCCGGGGGCTGAGTCACATCCAGTGGACCGGACGCCCCAAAAATCAAGAAGCCCATGCTCGTAACGCGGTTTTCTACGGCGACAAAGCCATTGACCGCTCGCCTTGCGGCACGGGAACGTCAGCGAGGATGGCGCAATTAGCGGCCCGGGGCGAGCTGAACCTGGGAGACGAATTCGTTCACGAAAGCATCATCGGCAGTCTTTTCCGTGGACGCGTTGAAAAACGAACCAAACTCGGAGACCAGGACGCGATCATTCCCAGTATCGAAGGCTGGGCGAGAATCACCGGACTGAATACGATCTTCGTCGACGAAAGGGACCCGTTTGCGCACGGTTTTCAAGTCCTCTGAGCTTATATCACATTTTTTAGAACGATTCAACACTTGGCATTTAGTGGATGCATTAGGATAATTGGATTGATGGATTACTGGATTTTTGTGAAATTTTATTTTACCTTCCAAAGGCGTCCTGGCCGA
>JBHHWX010000300.1:0-7593 GCA_046756745.1 bacterium
CGACCAAATCATTTATTGGCTTTCCGATTGCTTCCTCGCGAGAATAACCAAACATCCTGATAAATTCATCGTTTACATTAACCACGATATCATTGGTGTCATGTAAGACAATTGCTTCCGGAGCGCTATTGAACAACTTTTCAAAATAGGTTTTATGGATAAGAAGCTCTTCCTGTGCTTTCTTACTTTCGGTAATATCTTCCAAAACACCATCAAAATACAAGACCTCCCCACTGCTATCTTTGACAGCTTTCGCGGTTTCAGAAACAATAATGGGGGTGCCGTCCTTCTTTTTCAAATATAATTCTTGATTTTGTACAAACCCTTCCCCGGTAACTTTTTCACTATATTTAACCCGATCTTGAGAATTTTGATAGAATTGAGCAACATCCTTGGCCACAACCTCTTTTTTATTTTTGTAACCGAGCATTTTTACCAAAGCAGAATTGACTTCGATGATGCTGCCCCTGGGACCCGGGGTGCTTCTGAAGATTCCAACGGGGATGTTTTCTGTTAAAGTCCTGTACTTGTTTTCGCTTTCACGCAAGGCTTCTTCAATCTGCTTGCGCGTGGCATCTGCTATTTCAAGAGCTTTTACGCGTTTTTTCAATTCTTCGTAGGTTGGTTTGCTCATTCCCCAAGCCTTTTGACTTTCACCGCTCATCCGGCGCGTTTTTCCTCGATCCAATCGCCAACCAACTCTTCAAGAACCTTGAGCGGTACCGAGCCATTCCTCAAAATCACATCATGAAACTCGCGAATATCGAAATTCTTTCCTAAAATTTCCTCGGCTTTTCGGCGCAAGGCTTTGATTTTGAGCTCGCCAATTTTGTAAGAAAGCGCTTGACCAGGCCAGGAAATGTAACGGTCGGTTTCGGTTTTGATTTCATGTAAAGGCAGGGCGGTGTTCGATGCTAAATAATCCAAGGTCTGCTGCCGGGTCCAGCCCAGGGCATGCATGCCGGTGTCCACGACCAACCGGCAAGCGCGCCACATTTCATAAGTCAGCCGGCCGAAATTGCTGTACGGATCGGTGTAGAAACCCGCTTCCAGACCCAGCCACTCACAATAAAGCCCCCAACCTTCGCCGAACGCGGAGATATACGAGAAACGGCGGAAATTCGGCAAGTTGGTCAACTCGCGGGCGATGGCGTTCTGCAAGTGATGGCCCGGGACCGCTTCGTGCAGGGTCAAAGATTCCAGATTGTACAATGGCCGGCTTTCAAGCGCATAAGTGTTGACCCAGTAATAACCGGGTTCGGTGCTGCCTAAAGCCGGTCCGACATAGCGACCGGTCGTATATTTGGGAGCGATATGAGCGGGGACCGGCGCCACACCATACGGCAATCGCGGCAAAGTTTTGAACAGCGACGGCAGCTTACCGTCTATTTTCTTAGCGATGTAAGACGCTTCTTTGAGCAGCTCTTGCGGCGTTTTTGCATAAAATTGCGGCGCCGTGCGCAGGAAATGCAGAAAACCGGCAAAGTCGCCTGTGAAACCGACCTCTTTGATTATCTCATCCATCTCCTTACGGATACGCGCAACTTCTTTCAGCCCGAGCTCGTGAATCTCCTCGAGTCCCATATCGAGCGTGGTGTAGTACTGCACACGCTGTTCGTAATACTTCCGGCCATTGGGCAGGTGCGAAGCGCCGATGGACTCGCGGGCGTTCGGAACATATTCGTTGACAAAGAAGCTCAGCAGATCGCGGTATCCGGGAACGACGGCTTCGGTAATGGCGCTTCGTCCTGCGTCCAGCAGACGGATTTGTTCCTCTTTCGTTATCGTCGCCGGAAAACGTTCGAACGGTTTGTAAAACACACTTTTGGCCGGGTCGTCGACGACATGTGTTTTCATGGTGATCTCAAAACCCGCCAGCACCACTTTGGGCTGCGTCATCCCGATGCTTATCCCTTCTTTAATCAGAGCGATTTGTTGATGAACATAATCCGGCCAAGCATGCAATCGTTTGATGTAGTTCTCATAATCCTGCACGGTTGCCAGAGGAACGCGGTTTGGCAAACGGGCAAAACCGGTATGAAAACCGCTCTCGGCGGTGAAAGGCATGGTATAGGCCTTGAATTCGAAATTGGCGATATTATCCTTAACTTGGTACTCGAAGATATCATAGTTGATGCGGTCGGTTTCGCCCAATCCGCTGCGATCGAGCGTGTGCAGACGGTTGAGCACATCTCGCCAGAATTCGACGCGACGCTCCAAATCAGGTAACGTCATGGAAGGCAAGCGGTCGTTCGATTCATGATGCCCAACCGAGGTCGCGAACAGCGGGTTTTCCTGTAACTGAAAGTTCCAGGCCTCATCGAAAAGAGTGTGAAGCTTTGCACTCGAATCCATTTGACTGCATCCGGACACCATCAGCATAAGTCCGAACAAAAAAAATGTGATGAAACGTTTCATTTGTGCTTTCCTCCTAAAATGTCAGGCGCCACATGGACTTTTTCCAACCTAATGCATTGTAATATTTATAAAAAAGACTTGCAAGGAAAAAGGTGATTAATCCAAAAGGTGACCTTCTTAATTGATCAAAAGTCTTGTTGATTATGAAAGAGTTATATACAGTTTTGGATACGAACATTTTCCAAAATCAAGAGAAGGTCACCTTTTACAGTTCACTTATTTTTAAAAATTTCATTTTTTTTGAGAGAATAAACCTCAAAACAGTGTCTTATTGTATAATAAGGGTACTCTCGAAGAAGCCGTCTGTGGCCTACTTTTCTCCTCCCTTCAAATCTGAAGCCCCTATTTTCAGATTTTTCACAGGCGGCTTTTTCATGTGATATCGATCATTCCTAACCCGGCGTAGTCGGAACTAAAAAAGAAATCAATGAACCCACTGATTAAAGAATCCCACAGAAATAAAACTTCCTATTTGGTTTAAGTTCGATTTTTTTTAAAGACAAAATAATTGGACTTTGTTTTTTATTTGGTTAGTTTGTGATGCAAAGAGTGAAAAATACTTCGTTTCTTTCCCGCATGTTTTACAAGGAGGACTGATCATGTCAAACCCGCATACATTTTCCCGCCCGGTTTTTCTTTTCAGTTACTTGTTGGCCGGCGCTCTCTCAACTGTCTCCCCGGTCGCGGCAAGCGATGGCGCAATCAGCTATGCCGGCGGTAGTATGATTTTCTTAAAACCCGATCTGCGTCGTCAACCGGACGCGTATGCCATCGAGCTATCCGAGCCAATTGTGCGCTCGCCGGTGGTTGTGTCGTTTTACTCAGTATTGGGAACAAAAGTCTTCGAGCACACGCTTGCTTTGGAGACGCCGACGCATACAATCGCTCTGGGCGATCTGTGCGACAATCTCGCCCGCCTGCCGTCCGGCATTTATTTCTACGATGTGCACACAAGCGGCGCAGCGGTACACACACAGGTCAGACCCTTTGCTGTTCCAAGACATTTCCGATAGCAACCTGCCGGAGGAAATGACCGCGGCCCGCTTTTGTCAGACTTTCGGTCTACGATACTTTGGGTCGCAAGGTGAAAGCTCTGGTTCATGAACATCATCAGCAGGGGCGATATCGAATCGTATGGGACGGTACAAACGAAATCGGCCGCACGGTTGCCAGCGGCGTTTACTTTTACAAATTGAGTGCGGAAGGCGAAACTATGAGTAAGCGGATGATTTTGCAGAAATAGTGGTTCTTCCCAAAGAAACACAATCGTCCGGGTTGGGTTTGACTTAGCATAAGACCCTGGGAAGGTTGGCTTTCAGAGAAAACATGAAATCTCAGTCCTTGCGAATGACGATATCTTTACTCGTTTCTAATCTGACCACAATCTGACCCTTAGCGGTCTCGATTTTGTGCGATTTATCTTTTTCGTCAGTGAGATAGATGGGAAAGTCCGATCGAATTTTGCCGTATTGCGTGTGAGCCGAAATGGCGACGTCCGCATTTTCGGGCAAGTACAAGGTGATAGGTTTGTAATTGGTTAAGAGCTCGATCCGGCTGTCGTCCGGCAGCTTTTCGATATCCGAGACTTCTATGGGACTGCTGTCACCGCGTACCCGGATGGATCCGGAGGTGCCTTTTAAGATCACATATTTGTAGGAGTTGGTGATATCGACGTCGCCGCCGATGCCATCAGCCGTGACGCTGCACGAGCTGCCGCTCACCTCCAAATCGCCGCCGATTTTTTCAACACGTATGGGTTTATAGGAAGACAATATCGAGACGCCTTTTGCGACGTCATTCGCGTAGACTGCGCTCGAGCTGCCGTTGATGTCCAAAGAGCCGCCCAAATTCTCCGCAACGATCTCCTTATACGAAGATCGAATTTCTACGTCTCCATCGATGTCTCGAATGAAAACCGGGCAGGAGCCTCCGTCGATCTCGAGTTTTCCGCTTATCTCCTCAACTCGAATACTTTTGTAAGAGGTGCGAATGGAAACATCGCTTGTCACTTTAGACACGGCGACCGGGCTCGATTGGCTGATAATTTTCACAGCCCCGCGCACACTGTCAACTTTGATGGTTTTATAACTGGATTCGATGGTGACGCCATGACGCACATTGGACACGTTCACCGGGCTGCTTTGTCCATCTATGCTTAATTTTCCGCCGACATCGGAGATTTTAATGGGTTTGTACGAAGACGTGACAATACAATCCCTGTCAACTTTTCGGCCCAAAATCTCCGCGCTTTGGGAATCGACGTGCATCGAACCGCCGATGTTCTGAAACTCAACCGCTTTGTAGCTGTTATCGACCCGGGCATTCCCGGAAACGTTGGACAAATACACCGTCCCGCTCGAATTTTTTACAGCGACGTCGCCGTTGAAATCCTGCACTTCGATTGCTGCATAACTGTTATCGATACTGAGCGCGCCGCCCGATCTCTCAATAATCACTTCGCCCGACTGATTTCGAATCTCCAGTTCGCCCGACACATTCTCGATACTGATATCCCCGTATTTGTTTTTAATATCTAAAGATTGTCGGTTCGGTACGGTGATTTTTATTTCCGTGTGTAAGGAAAGGTGGAAATCATCATCATCGAAAAGCCCAGAAAAGAATCTATCGAGACCGCTTTTCCGGCCGCGAGAAAAACGTTCTTGCGGCGATCTCAGTTGTAATTTGAAGCCATCTCGGTACGGTTCAAGAACCAGTTTAGAATTCGAGAAGAACTTTTCGATGACCTCCTGCGGCGCCTCGCCGATTTCCACCGACGCTTCGGCTACAATTTCATTTTGGTTTGCTCCCTCAATCAAGATGTGGGCCTGCGTGCGATCGATATAAAGCGTTTTTCCCGGCGCCGATTGAATACGCTCAGTATACGTTTTCGTTTCCGATGCCGGTGTATTTGGCAGAGAGGCCGCCTCGACATTCTGCCCGAAAACGTAGACGGCAATTAATAAAACCATGACATTTGTTTTCAAGACTTTCATAGTGCACCTCAATATTATGTTTCAAACTGGGTTTGACTTTGCTCATTTTCGTCAAGATCGAATTCCATCTTTCATCCTTTATCCTCCATCCTTCCCCATAATGTCCGCCAAAGCCTGCTTCTTATCCTGTAAAGCCGCCAGCAAGTAACGGCGTATATGGGCATTGCCCGGATTTCCCGCTAAGGCCTCTTGACACTGTTCGATTTGCGCATCGATGGTTTCGAGTTTATCGCGGTAGAGCAGGGACAGCTCCATATCCAGATCCGCTAAGTGTGGCCCCGCTGTCTTTTCAAGCTCACGAATGGCGTCGAGGTACTGTTGTTCGATCTTTTCAACCCGGTCCAGCGCCGCCGCTTCCAGAAGACCGGATTTTACCTGTCCCTCTTTTTTGAACAAAAAATAAGCTCCCGAACCCACAGCAAGCATCAAAACCACCGTTGCCGCGATTCGGAGAAACTGCCCGGATAGTTGTGAAGGAAAAAGCGATCTCTTTTCACGGCTGCGCTGCTTTTCCATTCGTAGCGTGTGTTCGATTTTGCCCCAGAGCAGCGGCGCCCGAATCGGCTGCAGCAGTTGTCCCGCCAAAGACAGCAGCTCTTTATCTTTTTCCATCGCGCTTTGACACGTCCGGCATGTGGGCAGGTGATTTTCAAAAGCTCGTTTCTCCAACACGCCCAATTCGTATTTTTCGAACCGGTCACATTTCATTTTTCTACCTCGGTCTGGAAATCGGAAAGCAGGTCCCGCAGCCGGGCTTTTGCCTGAAAGACCGTGGCCTTGACCGTGCCCAATTTCATATTCAGGATCTCGGCAACTTCTTTCTGTTTGAAGTTTTGCACGGCAAACAGCACAAAACAGGCCCGCATGCGATCCGGCAGTTCAGAGATGGATTGCTCGAGCTGTAAGCGCAGATCGAGCTGCGGATTATGTGCCAGCTCCACGCTCTCGATGGCGTCGAGTTCGCGGGGGCGGCGTTTTTTCAGCATATCGAAACACACGTTCATCATAATGCGAGTCAAGTAGGTCTCGAATTTCGCGTGAAACTTGAAATTGCCGACGCTGCGATAAAGCCGGATAAAGGCGCTCTGCACCGCGTCCTCGGCGTCCTCCTGCCGGCCTAACATGCGCAGCCCCAGATTGAGCATGGGCTGCTCAAAATGTCGATACACGATTTCAAAAGCGCGAACTTCGCCATTTTGACAACGCTGGATAACCGTCCGTACGTTTTTTAATTCCGGAATCAGACGCCGCTCTCCGATCACTTTGGTGTTTACTCATTGAATTAGACCGATAGACCCAAACAAAGGTTTAGTCGGGTTGGAAAGTTAGCAAAAAGTTTTCTGCAACTCGAGAGCCAAAGATAACCTTTTGAAGGTGACCTGGTTTATTAAAGTCAAGTATTTTTTTAAAAGAGAGTCGGAACAAATGCGGAGGACAGGATCGAGTGATTTCCCGAGAATTGATGCGGGAGATCCCCCGCTCGGCCTCCGACTCTGTTCGACTGGTAAAAGCCTTGAGCTTCAACATGCCTCTTTTGAGGTAGCCTTTTTTTCTGAAACTTGCAACGCTGACTACAATATAGCAACCTTCTTTGAGAAGGTCACCTTCTAATCACCTTCAAGGCTAATAAAGGAGCCAAAGCATGTCAAAGCCGAAATTCGTTGTCGGCAACGATTACCACGCTCTTAACCGCGGCAATGAAAAGCAAGCGATCTTCTTCGAACGCGAAAACTACCCCTTCTTCCTGCGCCGCCTGAAAGACGCTTTGCAAAAACACAGCACGGAGCTGCTCTGCTATTGCCTCATGCCAAACCATTTCCATCTCGTTCTCAAAGAAATCATTGAAAACGGTATTTCAAGCGTGATGCTGTCGCTGCAAACCTCTTACGCAAAAGCCATCAACAAACGCTATAATCGTGTTGGACACCTGTTTCAAGGACCGTTCAAGCATATCCACATCGACCGGAATGAATATCTGCTGCACCTCTCGCGCTACATCCATTTCAATCCCGCTGAGGCAGGTCTGGTATCAAAGCCCGAAGACTGGGAATTTTCCAGCTTTAGAATAGAACATAGCTCACACAGAACTCTGACAGGGTTTGGAACCCTGTCAGAGTTGGAATGTTACCAGAAGGTTACCGTCTGATTCTTGCGTTCAACTGTGCGAATCGTTTGGGAAAGA
>JBHHWX010000301.1:0-7577 GCA_046756745.1 bacterium
GTAAAAAGTGGTGAGTGATTCGTGCGGTGAGCCCCCAAAGATGTGCGATTTGAGAATTTTTTGGTGTGAAGTGAAAATTGAGATAAAGAACCTCCTCGCCGTTATTGAAATCCAAGTCCGGACGAAACTGCTTTCGGAGCTCCGAAACAGGTATTTCAATGATCTCGTCAACTTCAAAATGGTTGATTTTGTATGCCGGTTGTTCCGGACACCAAGCCAGATGCGCGGCGGCGTCATAATTCGAAGTCAGCGTTTCAAAAAAGCCCATGTCCCCAAGATGGATATACTGATTTCGGGCGACACCGATTTCTTCATACGTTTCTCTAATTGCAGCCTCATAACTCGATTTATCCTGAGGGTCGATTTTCCCACCGGGGAAAGCCATTTGACCGCTGTGCAACGTCATACCTTTTGTCCTGCGGATAGTAACCAGGTAGGTCTCTTTACCACGTACGAAAAAGAGCATCAATATCGCAGATTCTCGATAACCCGGCAAGGCTTTTTTACGTTTCGGAACGCTCGCGATGATTTTTTTAATCATATCTGAATTCAGAATCATATAAAAATGTACCTTTCAATTTGTCAAATCGCAAGAACATTCCCAGGATAAAGGCTCCTTAACCGTGAATATATTGTAACATCCTTTTACGAATCTTGAATTTTTCATACGAACGACTAAATTAGAGCTGTATGATGATAAAAATTAAGGAGGATTGAAATGCGGTACTCAAGAATAGAAAAAACCTTTCGAATGATTCTCTCCATCTGTCTTTTGACGGGTTTTTCGAGTTGCAGCGACAACCCCGCGGACTCGAATGACACGCCCCCACAGATTCCATCGCCTCAAACTACAATGTTGATCGACGTGTCGGCATTCACTCTCAATCCAAGCAAAACGGCACGGATTGATGATAGGATTGTCAACACGAAACAAAACTTTTTGACGGCAGCCGCTGTGGTTACTGTATTTAACACCACTGTCTTGCTCGGTATTTCCGTGCCCGCAGCGGCAGCAGCAGCCGCGTTAAGCGTCGAACCCACTTTTGAATCCGACAACAAATTCCATTGGCGATTCACTTTTTCTGAAAATGGCTTGAATCTCAGCTTGGAGTTGACCGCAGAAGTCAACCGCGAAACGGTGGCGTGGGAAATGTTCGTCACCGGCAACTTCCCAACGCCTTTGGAACATTTCTTATGGTACGACGGCGAAAGTCAACGAGACGGCGCCTCCGGACACTGGCAATTCTACAACCCGCAAAAGCCGAACGAAAAAGATGGGATCGCGCGTATCGATTGGACATTTGTCTCTGAAAAAGATCGTACCCTGATTTTTTTGAATGATAACGACGAAAGCGATGGTTTTGGCGATACCCTCACCTACACGGTGAAAGACGACGATGTTAAGATGATTTTCGTAAAAGCTTCAACGCAGGAAACTATCGAAGTCGCCCTCGACGCCGGCACCAAAGAGGGGCATATCATCGCGCCCTCATACAAAGAAGGTCAGAAATCGTGCTGGGACAGAAACCTGGATGACGCTGAGTGTCCTTAAAGGCGTCCTCGCCGAGCGTGTCCTACCCGGGATTCTAAACTAAGAAATCATCATGCCTCCCTTCCCTTTAAATCTTCCTGTGTACTTCCTTGCTTTTTTCACAAAAACTTAGTAAATATCGCTGCGGCGAAAATGTCGCACGTCCATTTCAAAAACCGGGAATATCGATTTGAAAAAAATCTATCCGAAATTTAAGCACACCAGGATTCTTTTCGTCACCGCGACACTACTGGTTGCTTGTTTTTCGGAACCCAATACCGGCAACCAAACGGTCACGATTTCAGCCGCTGCCAGCTTGGCAACGGTTCTGCCCCAGATTTGTCAAGCGTTTGCAAAAGATTATCCTGATGTTAAGCTGTCGCTTAATTTTGCCGCTTCGTCGATCTTAGCCAAACAAATCGACCATGGCGCCCGGGTTGATCTCTTTTTATCAGCGAACCGGGACTGGGTCGACTATCTGCAAGAGAAAGAAAAACTACAAGCGCACAGCCGTCGCGATTTTTTAAAGAACAGGCTCGTCTTGATTGCGGCGAGGAAGAGCGCGTATCACATCGAAAGTCTGCACGATCTCGTGAACCCGGAATTGCAAAGGATTGCTTTAGCGGATTGGTCACATGTTCCGGCGGGAATCTACGCGAAGCAGGCGCTAACAAAATCCGGTGTCTGGGCAGCGATTTCAGCCAAATGCATCCCGGCGTTGGACGTGCGCGCGGCTTTAACCTACATCGAGCGCGGTGATGCTGCGTGCGGTATCGTGTACAAAACAGATGCAGCTATCAGCGATCGCGTTGGGATTCTCTTCGAGCTGCCTGCCGAATTTCAACCCGAAATCGTTTACTCCGCGGCGTTGACGTCGCAAGCGACCGGACCCTTAGCCAGGACCTTTCTCGATTTTCTCCTCTCGCCTGCTGCGGCCGTCATTTGGGAAGAATACGGATTCGTTTTCTCCGAGCATGAATAATTCATCCGAAATCGTACTGCTTTCTTTAAAAATTGCAGTCGCTTCCACTCTTCTCACAACGCCCGTCGGCATCTACTTGGGATGGCTTTTTTCTCGTAAAACGTTTCCTGGCAAAAGAATCCTGGATGGTCTGGTGAACGTTCCTTTGGTGTTGCCTCCGGTTGTGACAGGTTATATTCTCATCATCATCTTAGGACCTGCCGGCTACATCGGACGCTATTTAAATCTCTGGTTTGGATTGCAGATCGCGTTTACTTGGAAAGCGGCGGTCGCAGCGGCGGCCATCGTGAGCCTGCCCCTGCTGGTTCGCGCCGTTCGGGTCGCCGTAGATTCCGTTGATAGCAAACTCGAGGATGCGGCGCGGATGTTACGGGCAAATGAATGGCAAATTTTTTCGAGCATCACGTTGCCTTTATCGCTGCACGGTGTGGCCGCGGGAGCGCTTCTGGCTTTCGCGCGTGCGCTTGGCGAATTTGGCGCCACCATCATGTTTGCCAGCAACATCCCCGGAGAGACCCAAACCATCTCCTTGGCTGTTTTTACTTTTTTGAATCAACCTGGGGGAGAAGCGAAAGTGCGTGTGTTGATCGGGATCTCTATCGCCATCTCCTACGTGAGTATTTTAGTCAATGAAGTGTTGGTGCGAAAACTTCGCGCTGTCCACTCGAGGTGAGATGCACATGCTGACCATTCATGTCAGGAAAAAAATCGCAGACTTTTGTCTGGAGCTGGATCTGGAAATTCAACCGGCCTTTACCGCTCTGTTCGGACCATCCGGCGCCGGCAAGACCACGACTCTCAATCTCATCTCCGGACTGTCGTCGCCCTCGGAGGGAAAAATAAGCTTAGGCAAAACGACCTTATTTTCAGGACCGGAAAAAATTAATCTCCCACCGCGAAAAAGAAATATCGGTTACATATTTCAAGAGTCCCGGTTGTTTCCCCATTTGACGGTGAAAAACAACTTGATTTACGGCTTAACACGAACCCCTGACCGCAGCCGCAGATTTGATTTCGATGAAATTGTGGAAATTGTGGGAGTGAGTCATGTTCTCGACCGGGACTGCCGCGACCTTTCCGGGGGTGAGAAACAACGTGTGGCTTTAGGCCGGGCGCTGCTGGCTTCCCCGCAATATCTGCTCATGGATGAACCGCTTTCCGCCTTAGATCTCAACGCCAGACTCTCTTTCCTGAGTTTTCTCAAAGATATCCATCAACGCTATGCTTTGCCCATCCTGTACGTGACCCACGACCTGGCCACGGTTTTCAACTTTGCCGAGCAGGTGGTGATCATTGAGCACGGTAAAAATGTCGGCGCCGGTCCCATCGATTCTCAACTGGAAAAAATGAAAACCACCCCGCTGCTGCCGGGCGAAGATATCCCGAATATCTTTCGAATGACCATCCTTGCGCATGAGCCATCCAAAGGGTTGACATTTGTCCGCGCCGGTGAATTGACCTTTACCCTGCCACTGTTACAAATGGCTGCCGGCGAGGAAATAATGCTGAATATTCCCGCTGCGGAGATTATCCTTTCCACAGAAAAACCGCGAAACCTGAGCGCCAGCAATATCCTTCCCGGCTTTGTCCACAAACTACGTCACTTGGGAGAACGTATCCTGGTCGAGGTGGACGCCGGACTGAAATTTACCGTAGAAATTGTGCCCGCGACTGTGGAAAGATTGGCTCTGCAAAAAGGCAAAAAGGTGTTTTTGATTATGAAAGCAAGCTCGTTTCGTAAGTTGAGTCCCGCTATCGCCCCAACCCTGGGGATTTAGGGAAGCCTGTGCGAATAATGAAAGCACGTTCAACACCGTTCATTCCCAAAACGGAATGCTGTTTTCATCGATTCTCCGCTCATTCTTTGTTTTTTATTTTTTAAATGTCGGGATGCTTTTCTTGTCGAGATTTGTTTGTAATTTGTAATAAGAAATCTGTAAAGATATATACGATACCCAATGTGGTGAAGCCGCAAGTGAAAATAACTTAATTCTGTATAAAACAATGTAAGTCCCTATCGATTGATGCAACAGGATTATTGCATTGATGGATTCCTGGATTTTTGTGAAATTTTATTTTTCATTGATCCAGTACTCCAATAATCCATCGATCCGCGCTCATAATTCTTGATTTTTTTGAAAAGTCTGCAATTTTGCGCAAGACTTGGATAATAATACCATGAGGAGTTATCATGCTGAAGAATCTTTTATTCATACTCATAGCAATCGTGCTCACTGTTATGACACAGATCAACGCTCATCAAAAACCCGAGCTTGAAAAAGCAACTTTCGCCGGCGGCTGTTTTTGGTGCATCGAGCATCCTTTCGAACATCTCGATGGCGTTTCTGCCGTGATTTCCGGCTATACCGGAGGGGTTGAAAAAAATCCAACCTATCAACACGTGTCCTCGGGTAAAACCGGCCATGTCGAAGCTGTGCAGATTCGTTACGACCCCAAGAAAATTTCCTACCAGGAGCTTTTGGAAGTTTTCTGGCGGCAGTTCGACCCCACCGACGCCGGCGGCTCCTTTGTGGATAGGGGCAGTCAGTACACATCGGCAATTTTTTACCACAACGAACAACAGAAAAAATGGGCGGAAATCTCTAAAGCAAAACTCGAAAAAGCGCAGATTTTCGACAAACCCATCGTAACGCCTATCCGGCCGGCAGTGACTTTCTATCCCGCGGAAGAATATCATCAGGATTACTATAAGAAAAATCCGGTGCATTACAAACGTTACCGCTCCGGTTCAGGGCGTGATCAATTTATCAAAACAGTATGGGGAGAGAAGCGTAGTTCAAACCATAACTACACAAAACCTTCCGGCGAAGATTTACGAAAAAAGCTAACCGCATTGCAGTATCGTGTGACCCAGGAAGACGGAACGGCCTTTTCAAAACAAATATTGGGACAACAAAAAGGCCGGCATTTACGTCGATATTGTTTCGGGTGAGCCGCTTTTTAGCTCAAAAGACAAATATGCATCCGGAACCGGGTGGCCGAGTTTTACGAGACCGCTTACGCCGGAGAATATCGTCGAAAAAGTGGATCGGAAAATGTGGGCCGCCAGAACTGAGCTGCGCAGCAAACATGGGGACTCTCACTTGGGCCATGTCTTCAACGACGGTCCGGAGCCAACGGGTTTGCGCTATTGCATTCATTCGGCTTCTCTGCGCTTTATCCCGAAAGAAGATTTGGAAAAAGAGGGTTTTGCTGAATATTTGAAGTTGTTTAAATGAGAAAGGCGCAGCGCCATTTCAGAACTCATATTGCTTTGACCTTACAAGCAAAAGATAATACATTGTGCGCAACACGCACGTTTGACGTCTTACGTCTCACATTGCCTTAAACCCTCCTGAGAACCACACTCGCATTCGTACCGCCAAATCCAAAAGAATTGGAAAGACAAATATCCACCTTGGCTTTCCGGGGCTGGTTGGGAACGTAGTCCAAATCGCACTCCGGGTCCGGGGTTTCATAGTTGATAGTCGGGGGGAGGATCTGATCTTCAATGGCTTTCATGCAGTAAATAGCCTCGATCGCGCCGGCAGCACCCAACAAATGACCGGTCATCGATTTTGTGGAGCTCATCGCCAATTGCCGGGCATGATCGCCAAAGACTTCCTTCACAGCCAGGGTCTCGGTGGGATCGTTTAACGGCGTCGAGGTTCCGTGTGCGTTGATGTAGTCTACTTCCTCCGGCTGAATACCGGCGTTTCTCAGGGCATTTTGCATACAGAGCCGGGGTCCGCGTCCCCTGGGATCGGGTGCGGTAATATGGAAAGCATCGGTGCTCATGCCGATCCCGATAATTTCAGCGTAGATATTCGCGTTTCGACTTTTAGCGGTTTCCAACTCTTCAATCACTAAAATGCCGGCGCCTTCGCTGGAGACAAAACCATCGCGGTGAAGATCAAAGGGACGGCTGGCTTTTTCCGGTTCGTCGTTACGCATCGAGAGCGCCCGGGCATTTGCAAATCCGGCCATCGCCACCGGAACGAGAGTTGCTTCGCTGCCGCCGGCTATCATAACGTCTGCGTCGTCGCGCTGGATCGTAAAATAGCCGTCAGCAATGGCATGTACGCCTGTGGAGCACGCCGAAACCACGCCATAGCTCGGGCCGTGGATGCCATATTTGATGGCGACTTGCCCTGAAGCCAGATTGATAATCGCTGAAGGAATAAAAAACGGTGAAATCCGGCTGAACTTGCCTTTGTAAGCCTTTATGGTGTTTTCCTCAATAACCGTGATCCCGCCCTGGCCGGAGCCAATGATAACACCCATT
The DNA here is from genome assembly GCA_046756745.1 of bacterium. GTDB lineage: Bacteria > Zhuqueibacterota > Zhuqueibacteria > Oceanimicrobiales > Oceanimicrobiaceae > JBHHWX01. Next base: position 6,799 of record JBHHWX010000301.1, read on the forward strand.
CTTTCGGAATTGGACTCGTCGACGATCAAGCCGGCGTCTGTGATAGCCTCCGCGGTTGCGGCCATGGCAAACTGGATGAACGGGTCCATTTTCTTTACTTCTTTTTTGTCGAAATAATCAGCCGGTTCAAAATTTTTAACTTCACCTGCAATCCTAACAGGAAAGTCAGGAAGATCGAATTTTGTCAACGGACCAATCCCTGACCGACCGGCCAGGATATTTTGCCAGTTTTCTTTGACCGTGAGGCCAACCGGTGTCACCATTCCTAAACCGGTCACGACCACGCGTCGATTGTTTATTGACATCTTTACCTCTCTCCAGGTTGAATCAGTTTTAAAATAGGTTAAGCTGTTTTTTCATTTTGTGGCAATAATTCGTCTAGCACGTCGAAGGCGTAGCGTAAATGCGGGATGACGATTGAACCGCCAATGATCAGGGAGATATTCATGGCTTCATAAAGTTCCTCTCGACTCGCGCCTTCGTCGACGCTGCGGTCGAGATGGTAAAAAATACAGTCATTGCATCGCAAAACCATAGAGCCTACGAGCCCCATCAGCTCTTTCATTTTGGCGGGCAAAGCCCCTTCTAAATACGTTTTGTTGTCCAACGCAAAAAACTTCTTATAATCTTTAAAGCCGCTGTTCAAAATTTTTTCATTCATTTCAGCGCGATACCGGCGCTTCTCTGATGCGATAATTTTCTTAATCCCTCTCTATTCGTTTCCTGTTTTATCTTAAATTAATTAGTGATTGAACGAAAACTCTCTAAAATGCTCAAGC
>JBHHWX010000302.1:0-7569 GCA_046756745.1 bacterium
ATCGGTGGCATATAAAGAGGACAACTATCGAGAGTCCAAATATGATGACTATGTCTTTTAATAGAGGAATTTCCATAAACAGTTAAACTTCTATTACTACCTAACGTCTGATTTTTTCAACTCCACAAATAGTGCATGGCCGAGATGGTTAAGATGGTTTTGCTGTGCTGGCAGCTTGTGCCTTGCCGCTCTTCTCATTCTTTGGCAGCCCTAACTAACGGTTGAAGTCGGCGACTATGACGTTTTTTTGCCAATGCCCGCAAGTCGGCTACCAGATCCGTCTCATCGGTAATCTCCGTACCCAGCAGCGATTCAATGGCGTCTTCTAAAGTGATAATCCCTTCGGTGCCACCATATTCATTTATGACTAAGAAAATATGTTCCTTGCGCTTGGTGAATTCATCTAGAACCCTGGCTACACTGAGCGTTTCCGGCACGGGATGTATAGATCGAGAAAGCTGCTGCAATCTTAACTGGTCTTTGTCTTCAGCGACCGCAGCAAAAATTTGATGGCGCAAAACAAAGCCTGTGACCTCATCAACGCTCTCCTTATAGACAGGAATGCGTGAGTAGACCAAAACCCGATGATTGGCTAAGACCTCTCCGACCATCATGTCTTCCCGCAGCATAAAAATTACCGTGCGCGGCGTCATAATTTCAGACACCTTAACACGGCGCAGATAAAGCAAGTTCTTAAAAATGAAGTGTTCTTTTTCTTCGATAGCGCCCTCTCTAGCTGCGATTTTGGCTAACACTTCCAGTTCAGAACGTGAGATGGTTGGCTCCTGTCTACGGGGTGTAATCAAACGGGTCAAGCCCCTGGCGCCCCAAACAACCGGATAAAGAATCCACACTATCACCTTGATGCCGTAGGCCGTGAAGGGCACTAATTGCTTCCAATAGAACGCGCCCAGGGTTTTGGGTATGATCTCTGAAAAAATCAGAATAAGCAAAGTGAGAATAGCTGAGATTAAACCAATCCATTTGTTGCCAAAAATAATAGCTGCCTGAGCGCCAGCCCCTGCAGCGCCAACGGTATGAGCGATGGTGTTGAGGGTCAAGATGGCAGAGATGCCTTGTTCCATGTTTTGCTTATGATGCCGCATAATCCGGCCGGCCCGTTTGCCCTGTTTCACCATTAATTCGATATGCGAAAACGAGGTAGTCAACAACACAGCTTCCCAGATCGAGCACAGAAAAGAGAACCCGAGGGCAAACATAACGTAGATGATCAGGCTGGTTATCGCGCCCTCCGAATCGCCGGTGGACATTGCCAGGACCGGTAATATGTTTTCAGAAAATAAAATTATTTCTCAATTCCCTGTTTTCGTTCAACTCATTAAACACTCGACTTTGACCAAGACATGGCCGTCTTCGACACAGTTTGGTACTCATCGTCTCTACCTTTGTGTTAATCCAACCCCAATCTCTGCAAATGCTCTTCATCAAAGCCGAAATAATGCGCCAGTTCATGAATCACGGTGATTCGAATCTGCTCCCGCAACTCCTGACGATTTTGGCACATGCGTTCGAGGGGCTTTCTGACTCATATACTTTCCTCCTGGTTATATAGCATATTGTTCCTTCATTCTTTCAAACTTCATAGTAGAGAGATCAACAGTGACATAGGTGAATTCGTTAAGCTGGCCAGGTTGAATGCATATCGTATCGCCCAGTCTCGCGTACCATCGATCTGAAACTTCAGGCGATTCATGGATATGCCCGTGCAGCGAAAGCATTGGTTGATTATTCCTTAAGAAATCGTAAACTGCCCTTGATCCGACCTCAGCCCCGTGGCGGCACTTATCGAGTCCCAGCTTGGATGGCGGCATGTGAATGACATACACGCTGCTCGCCAGGTTCCCCGGGCGTACCAATCGGTTTAATTCATCCTCCAGTGTTGGCAGCGCATCAACATAGGAAAACCAATCATCGAGTTCATGCCAACGAACTCATAACCGTCGATTTCATACTTGCGTTGTGCTAAGCATACGACGAAAGCATACTTAGCACAGGTTTTCTCAAATAGTCGGTCGAAGATGATAAGGTCATCGTTTCCAAGGTAACAGAGATAGTAAATACCGGCCGAATCGAATCGTGCCAGGTGAGGTGTTCATATCTATCCTCTCTCTAAAAAAGTAACTGTTCTTGCTATCACCGTCACTACATTGCGAGGTTTACACTACTATCGTAGTTCTTTCAGAATTGCTCTCTCAAGAGCAGTCTTTGCGAGCGATCCTGCAACCGCGGAGAACGAAGCAATCTCCTTGACCTGTATCGGGAGATTGCTTCGTCGTCCGGCAATCGCCAGGCAATCGCCGGACTCCTCGCAAAGACGGGCCGTTCTTAGAAGCACAGTGCAGGTGATTGAATTTCAGTGACGTAAGAAGCCCAGAATCAAAATGGCGGCGAACAGAATTCCAAACAGCAACAGCACCCAGCCGCCACTGATCATCTTTTTTTCTTGCTGGCTTTGAGTTTCTTGTTTTGACATCTTATCCTCCGGAATTAATTATTTATTTAGGTTAGGTGTATCTTCTCAAAGGCTAATACTGCCGATTGAAAAGAGTATCCATGCACTGCCTCTTTCCAGACGGTGACGAACGTTTGCCCAGAATTTATCCCATACTTCCTCGGGTGGAGATTTAAATTTCATGTCTCGAGTCACGGCTTTCAACTTTTCAAATTGTTGCCAACCATGCTTACATTCATCAAAAGTCTCTAAGAACCGTTCAAATTCACGCTTTTCATCTGGAGTTAATTCGTTATCCATAGCTTGCATCAGCAGAACTTTAAATTGCTTTTCTTGAGATTGCGTCAATTTTGTGTTCATAACAAACTATGGCATTTTAAATTTAGTATCTTTGCCTTTGACAATCAGCACCGGACAGGACGCTTTGGGGGTGACCTTTTCGGCCACGCTGCCAATCAGAATGTGCTCCAGTCCCGTGCGGCCGTGGCTACCCATGACGATCAAATCTACTCTGTCCTCCTTAGCCTTTTTGATGATTTCAACAAACGCTTTACCTTCGCGGACGGCCGTCTCAACCTTCGTGCTGCTTTTCACATTATTTGCTAAAGCACTCAATTGATTATTCGCTTCATCCTTCAACTTTACTTTGATTTCTAGAGGAGTGAGTGCAAGTACCATGTACTGCTCAGACCCGTGGAGAGGCTCAATCACGTGCAATAGAATGAGCTTTGCACCATGCGACCTAGATAAAAAAGCCGCATATTTCAGAGCCTGTTCCGAATACTCAGAAAAATCCACCGCACATAAAATTTTCTTTATCTTCATAAAAAATCACCCTCATCTTTTTGAATTTAGTTTTACGGAAAGGATAATCAGCGGCAAAAATACCCCTGTGACGCCTATGAGTAAGAAAATCGTTCCCAGTATTCTTTTTGCGAGCAAAGTCATTCTTCCTCCGTAATCTTCAAAATTTGATAGCGCAACTTTCCCTTTGGCGCCTCGACACATATGGACTCCCCGACTCTGCGCCCGAAAAGAGCTTTGCCTAAGGGTGACCGCGAGGAAACTTCATCAAGCTGTCCTCCCGGTTGAACTGCGATTACTACTTTTAAATCAAGAAGTTCTCCGGTACCTAAATCGACAATAGACACTTGACTGCCGATTTTTATTATTCCCCCGAAAGGGTCCTTTGATTTCTTCCTTTTTTGCCTATTTCGTAAATTTCTCAAGGCGAACTGGCCGTAAAATAAAAAAGCCAGCACTCACCCTTTTCATAGGATGTTAAGTGCTGGCTTACGGTTTAGCTTACCTTCTCTAATTTAGAGAATGTTTTCTATCCTGTCAACCAACCAAGATTCTATTTGGTTCTACTCTGACATTTTAAAAGAGTTTCCAAGCAAGCAATATTAATTCAAACTCTATTTTAGCTTTTTTTCCAAATTCTCATCCAGCACTAATATAAAGACCCTTTCCCCTGATTGAGTGCTGATATCGGTATGGACAGTGGTCACTTGCGCGCCGGTTTTTTCTTGAATGATCTGTTCTAAAAGAGGGCGGGAACTTTCGATAAGTCGCAGTCGGATTTGTTTGATGAGCTGAGCTCCGCCTTCATCTGTAGCCAACTTTTCTTCAGCAGGAGTTAATACCCCTTTCAGGCGAATCAGCACCATATCCTGAATGATAAATGTGCGAGCCTCTTTTGGTCCTCGGCCCAGATGATCCTTTTCAAATTGGGTGATGGCTGCACTGATTTCTGATTCAATTTGTCCTTTGGTTTTATTCATCATCATCGTTTATAATTGTTTCAAAATAACTCGCGAGTACTAATAAACCGGCTTAACTTCTTTTTGGGTGCGGTACTCCTCGCCTTTCTTCTCAAGGCCCACCGTGAGAGCGGTTTCTTCATCCAACCCTTGCGATTTCGCAAAATCGCGCACATCTTGGGTGATCTTCATCGAGCAGAACTGCGGCCCACACATGGAGCAAAACTTCGCATCCTTGAAAGCATCGTGGGAAAGGGTCTCGTCGTGATAGGCCTGGGCCGTTTAGGGATCGAGAGCGAGGATTTGTATTGCGGTTGAGAGTGATAATAAGAAACCTCTTAGATTCAAGTTCAAGGGCTTGTATAATGGCTATTGCTTGTAGCCTATCCCCCAAACTCGCAGAAGGTCACGGCAACCGTGCTCGAATGACCCCGTAAAGTCAACAATTTGAAAAATAGACAACGTCCAAGAAAGTTGTTCATAGTCACACGGCTTATAGAGAAGAGGAATGATTCTATCTTTGAAGCGATTTTGTTGTAATGCGAAAAGGAGCTCTCTTTTCACCCATACTGACTCCACTGATTTCGGAGAAAGAACGATAACAAACCAATCGCATCTTTTGAGTGCAGCGCCTATTTCATCATGCCACTGTTGTGCCCCAATGATGTCCATCTGGCTATACCAAAATGGAATTCTCTGGTTCCGTAAGACGCCAACCAAATTGATCACAAACTCTCGATCGTGATCTGAGTGAGATAAGAATACCTCTTGAGGCAACATATTTTGCGATTTCTTGGTTAGGAAGCCTGGTTTTCGGCGGCATCCAAAAGCGCCTGAGCGATTTGCCGTATGCCCTCTTCTTCCTTATCGGGTTCAGCCAGCATGATCAGTTGCAAATGGCGCAGAATCCAGGGGATGTTCTCCTTCGATATCTTTTTGGGTGGACCAACAAGGACTGGGATCAAGCGTTTGCTGTAGCCTTTCTCCCCGAGCGCATACTCGATGTCACGACTTACCCAGCTAGAACGGAGTGCTTCCGGTGTAAGCAGAACTACCATCGCATCAGATTCACGTAAAGCCTGAGCAATTTTATCTGCCCAATTGTCTCCCGGCAGGATTTCTCTGTCATCCCAAACGTCCAAACCAGCCTGTTCCAATGAAGCGGCAACCTTCCTAGCCAATTTTTCATCTGATTGAGTGTAGCTAATGAAAACCTTCATGACCTATTTCACAGCGGAGTTAGTTTGATAAAAACAATACATGTCACAAATTTACGTCAAAGAGTCTTGATTGTCAATGAAAAATATTTACCGCACTGGATAAATATCCAGCGAGATCGTGCACAAAGAAACATTGCCCGCAAAACACGCGCATAACACGAAACAAATAAAAGATGAATTCGGGTTTAGTAAATATGACCTTTACAGCGCCGATTCGAGTTCTCGCTGGCGGTACTCCTCTCCCTTCTTCTCAAGTCCGACTGTAAGGGCGGCCTCCTCATCCAATCCATGCGATTTGGCAAAATCGCGCACATCTTGCGTGATCTTCATGGAGCAGAACTGTGGACCGCACATGGAACAGAATTTGGCTTCTTTGAAGGAATCGTGAGAGAGGGTCTCGTCGTGATAGGCCTGAGCGGTTTCGGGATCGAGGGCGAGATCAAATTGATCTTGCCAGCGAAATTCAAATCGGGCTTTCGAGATCTCGTCGTCTCTGTTTTGCGCCCCAGGATGTCCTTTGGCCAAGTCCGCGGCATGGGCGGCAATCTTGTAAGCGATCAGCCCCTGCTTGACGTCCTCTTTGTTCGGCAGCCCGAGATGCTCTTTCGGGGTGACATAACAGAGCATGGCCGTGCCGTACATGCCGATCATCGCCGCGCCGATGGCAGAGGTGATGTGATCGTAGCCTGGCGCAATATCCGTCACCAGCGGACCCAACGTGTAAAATGGCGCTTCATGGCAGATTTCTTGTTCCTTGTCAACATTCTCCTTGATCAGGTGCATGGGAATGTGTCCCGGCCCTTCAATCATCACCTGCACGTCGTGTTTCCAGGCGATTTCGGTCAGCTCGCCCAAGGTCTCCAATTCCGCGAATTGCGCGCGGTCATTAGCGTCGGCAATGGAGCCGGGACGTAGTCCATCGCCAAGAGAAAAGGACACATCGTACTTTTTTAATATCTCGCAAATCTCTTCAAAATGCGTATAAAGAAAATTCTCTTTGTGGTGATACAGACACCATTTAGCCAAGATGGAGCCGCCCCGGGAAACAATGCCGGTCACGCGGTTTGCCGTCAGAGGGATGTAGCGTAAAAGGACTCCAGAGTGAATGGTCATATAATCCACGCCCTGTTTTGCCTGGTCTTCGATGACTTTCAGCATGATTTCCGGGGTCAAATCTTCCGGACGCGATACATAGGTGAGCGCTTCGTAGATGGGCACGGTGCCGATGGGCACGCTCGCGTTTCTGATAATCGCTTCGCGTGTCTCTACGATCTGTTTGCCGGTGGAGAGGTCCATCACCGTATCGGCGCCCCAACGCTGCGCCCATCGCATTTTCTCCACCTCTTCATCGATAGATGACGTCGTCGCCGAGTTGCCGATATTGGCGTTGATTTTTACCGTGAAGTTTTTGCCGATGATCATCGGTTCGAGCTCGGGATGATTCACATTCGCGGGAATGATCGCCCGGCCTTCCGCCACTTCCTTGCACACAAACTCCGACGGCACGTTTTCCCGCTTTGCGATGACCTCCATCTCTTCGGTGATGACGCCTTTACGGGCCAAATGCATTTGGGTGACGTTTTCCCCTTTGCGATTCTCGAGCCATGCTTGTCTCATCATTGCCTTCTCCTTGAGATTAATCTAAAAGTGACCTTTCTTAAACTAATTAACCGATCACAGGGTACAGTTTTTAAAAATTTCCAAAAAATTAAGAAAACCAGGTCACCTTTTTGCAGTTCACTCATCATCATAAAAAAACCGCTTCCGAGCCACAGAAATGAGGCCGAGAAACGGTTTCAGGACAAAATAAAATAGAAATTTATCATGGCCGTTTTCCTACGCCAGCATTATCCGGATCAGGTTATAGCGGAAATCTCCTGACTAATACCAGGGGATTCCGGCACAAAAAATTGCCGGAATGACAACTCAGAATGAGTTTTCGTTCAGACACGAACTAATGAACTTAACAAACCATTGTTAAACTTGCAACAAATGAATTGAAAACCAAGTTGTTTTCTTGCAAACTTCTAACCTGAATGATTCATAGCCACCAAGACTCGAAGACGCAAAGGGTTCACAAAGTTTTAATTTATTATGAGTTAGACTGTGAATA
>JBHHWX010000303.1:0-7561 GCA_046756745.1 bacterium
TGTGACCGAGTATTTGTTTTCGGAAGACGGCGCCTGGCTGGTTTACACCGCATCCAACAAGGACAGCAGCGCCGACGGCATTTATGCGGTCGAAGTCGAAACGGGCGCGGCAACCGCCATTCTTGCCGGCAAGGGCGACTACAAACAAGCCGTTATCGATGAAGCTGGGAAACAAGTCGCGTTTCTGAGCAATCGCGACGACGTTACCTCGAAGCAGCCGGCGTACAAATTGTATCACTGGCACATCGGCGCGCCGGCTCCAAAAGTCTTGGCCGCGGCAGGAACCGCCGGTATTCCCGATGGGTGGTGGGTCGGCGAGCATGGGCAACTCTCGTTTTCCGAGAACGGCAAGCGTCTGTTCTTTGGGACCGCGCCGCGTCCCGAACCGGAACCCGAAGAAGAGGCCGCGGACGACGAAAAAGCCAAACTCGATATCTGGAGCTGGACCGACCCGCTGCTGCAGCCGCAGCAGTTGAAACAGCTTGAAAACGAACGCAAACGCACCTATCGCGCCGTGGTGCACTTGGATAACGGCCGAATTGTGCAGCTTGCGGATGAAGATGTGCCGGAAATCACAATCGGCGACGAAGGCAACGCCGATGTGGCGGTTGCCAACTCCAATATGACGTACCGGAAGCTCATCTCCTGGGATTCGCCGCGCTATTATGATGTCTACCTTATCGATGTCAAAACCGGAAACCGGCGCCAGGTTTTAGAGAAAATTCAAACACGAGCCCGGTTGTCGCCAAAGGCGAAATATATCGCCTGGTGGAATCGCGATGCGGTTGCCTGGTATGCGATGGGGGTCAAGGGCGGCGCGCCAGTCAATTTGACGGCGAAAATCCCGCATCCGGTTCACAACGAGCTGCACGATTGGGCTTTCAAACCCAATCCTTACGGCAGCGCGGGTTGGACCGAGAACGACGACGCCTTTCTCATCTACGATAAGCACGATATCTGGGCGACCGATCCTAGCGGCAAAAAAGCGCCGCGCAACGTGACGGACGGGGTTGGTAGGAACGAGAACCTGCGCTTCCGTTACGTCAAACTCGACCCGGAAGAACGCGCCATCAAAGAGGACGCACCGATGCTGCTTTCGGCCTTCCATCATAAAACCAAAGCCGCGGGCTTCTATCGCGACCAAGTCAAAGGGGAACGTCAACCGGCCAAACTTGTGATGATGGACCGGAGATTCTCGAATCCGAGTAAAGCCAAGAATGCCGAGAAACTGTTGTTTACGCGCTCCAGCTTTGTGGAATTTCCGGACCTGTGGGTCAGCGGTTTGGATTTTAGCGACATGCAAAAAATGAGCGAGGCCAATCCGCAGCAATCGGAATACCTCTGGGGAACGGCGGAATTGGTGGAATGGAATTCCATGCACGGCACGCTGCTGCAAGGCATCTTGTACAAACCGGAAAACTTCGACCCAAATAAGAAATACCCGATGATGGTGTATTTTTACGAGCGCAATTCGCACAATCTGCATCGTCACTGGACGCCGGAGGCGCACCGCTCGATCATCAATTTCACGTTTTATGTCAGCCGCGGCTATCTGGTTTTTGTTCCGGATATTCCGTACCGGGTCGGGTATCCCGGGGAGAGCGCCTTGCATGCGGTGGTACCGGGCGTGACGCACCTCATAAAGCAGGGTTTTGTGGACGCGGAGAACATCGGCGTGCAAGGGCACAGTTGGGGCGGTTATCAAATCGCGTTCATGGTGACGCGGACGAACATCTTCAAGGCGGCGGAGGCCGGCGCCCCGGTCTCGAATATGATCAGCGCTTACGGCGGTATCCGCTGGCGCACCGGTATGAGCCGGATGTTCCAATACGAGCGGACACAGAGTCGCATCGGAGGGTCGTTGTGGGAATATCCCATGAGGTATGTGGAGAACTCGCCGATTTTCTGGGCCGACAAAATCGAGACGCCTCTTTTGATCATGCATAACGACCACGACGGCGCTGTGCCCTGGTACCAGGGCATCGAGCTGTTCGTGGCGCTCAGGCGGTTAAACAAACCGTCTTGGCTCATCAACTACAACGGCGAACCGCACTGGCCTACCAAATTTCCAAACAAAAAGGACTGGGCTGTGCGTTTGCAGCAGTTCTTCGATCATTACCTGAAAGATGCGCCGGCGCCGGTCTGGATGAAGCAGGGCGTGCCGGCGCTCAAAAAGGGCAAGACTTTTGGAACGGAGCTGATGTCTTCGGATAAGGAACAATTCTAAAACTATGCGGCAGCTCACGGACTTGAGAGTTCGAAATGGTCAGATGGGCCTCTACTCTTTGGCGACAGATGGTGAATATTTGTATTTCTCCTGGGAGGAAGAACTTGGCGAGATCTGGGTAATGGATATGGAGCAGGAGGAATAGATGATCACATCCATTCAATTTCAACCAAATCCTGGACACGCTTGAACTCCGGATCGCCCGTAATAATCGAGGCATCGTGCTTCAATGCCGTTGCGATGGCAAAGCAATCTGCCAGCGAGATTGGATGTGCGGCTTTAATCTCTGCAGCTTTCCAGATGAGCTCATCCGAAGGATGAACGACGGCAATCGGCAGCAGGTAAAAGGTTTCCAGAAATTTCTTGGCTTTAGCCAGACCGATGACTCGGATGGATTTATAATAAACCTCGCACAGATTTATTTGGCTCATGATGAGGGATTGCGTGCCTGTTTCTGCGTTTTCCAACAGCGCCTTGATGTGTTCCCAACCGTTCTCTTTTTGGGTCCATCTGAGAATGGCAAAGGAATCCAGAAGCTTAGGTTTCTTCGTGGCCAAGGTCCTTTTCCCGCTCTTCTAATAGTTCATTTGCTAATGAACCGGCGTGGTTCTCGAAAATCCCGGTTAGGGATTCAATTGGGTTGTCAGGCAACGGCTCGAGCAGCAGTGTGGTCTTGTCATCGGATACCGTGACCCGTACTCTGCTGTTCGACTTGATTCCTAACGCCTTCCTGATTTTGGAGGGAATGACGAGCTGCCCTTTTGAAGAAATGGTTACGACCGGCATTTCATACTATCCTGCTTTGTTATTACAATATAATAATAGTATAACAAATTAATACTTGTAAGTCAACGCAAAAAACGTTTTATTTAGTCTATGAAAGCCAAAACTCTGAAGTGGATGCTGAATGTTTATCCGCCGTATCTCGGCACTGGAATTTGGATCGAGTACGTTGCGCCGGATTTCAGCGAAATCGTGGTCACCATGAAGTTGCACTGGTACAACAGCAACTACGTCGGCACGCATTTTGGCGGCAGTCTCTATACGATGGTCGATCCGTTTTACATGCTCATGATGATGAATATATTGGGGAAAGAATACCTGGTCTGGGACAAAACCGCGCGTATCGAGTTTGTTGCGCCGGGCCGAGGCAAGGTGACCGCTCGCTTTACTCTCACCAACGAGCACATTGCCGAGGTTAAAAAGCACACCGCTGACGGCGAAAAATATCTGCCCGAGTATATCGTAGAAGTGATGGATGAACAGAAAAACCTGGTGGCAAAAGTCACCAAGCAGTTATATATTCGAAAGAAAGCGAAACTTTAGGTTTGAGCCGGAAAATTTATTTTACGGTGGACTGGGTTATTGCAAGCGAGAGGGCAGGGGCTGTCCAAAAGAGGGCTGCCTCCATACGTAACTCGACATTTATGTCGAAAGGGACCTAAGCCTCAATAAAGAGCGACATGAATGTCGCAGTACGATGCAGGAATAGACTTTTGGGACATCGCTGAGATCGCACAGGCAGAAGAGTCATTGCAGAGATTTATTTCTCTTCTCTGCGAACTCGGCGTTAAAAAGAACCCCAGGGATCACCATGAACAAGGGTTTTGAAAATATCGATAAACAGAGGGTGACATGATTGCACTTAGCGAAATTCAGGAAGCTGCGAATCGTATCGCAGGAAAAGTCCACCGCACGCCGTTGTTCACCAACCGAACGCTGGGCGAGCGCGTTGGAGTGCAGCTCTATCTCAAATGCGAGTGTTTCCAAAAGACCGGCTCCTTCAAACCGCGCGGCGCGCTCAATAAGGTACTCTCTTTAACCGGTGCGGAGAAAGAAAAGGGGTTGATCACCGTTTCCGCCGGCAACCATGCGCAAGCGGTGGCCTGGGCCGCTCAGCAAGTAAACGCACCCTGCGCCGTGGTCATGCCCACCGATGCGCCGCGCTCGAAAATCGCGGCGGTGCAGGGTTACGGCGCGGAAGTGATCTTGCATCCCGATCGTTCTACTTTATTTGACAAGTTGAACGAAGAAAAAGAAAAGCGCGGCGCCACGTTTGTCCATCCGTTTGACGACCCGGTGGTCCTGGCCGGGGCCGGCACCGCTGGACTCGAAATCATCGAGGATTTACCCGACGCGGATATGGTTTTGGTGCCGGTTGGCGGCGGCGGATTGCTGGGCGGGGTCACTTCAGCAGTTAAAGGTCTTAGCCCGCGAACCAAAATAATTGCCGTCGAGCTGAAAGCGGGCCCGGGATTGGCTCCGGCTCTTAAGGCAGGGAAACCTATTCCTGTCGAGCGTCCTGCAGATACCCTTGCCGATGGCATGACTCCGCCTTTTGTGGGCGCTTTGCCGCTGCAGATCACCCGAGAAGCGGTTGATGAAATCGTCACGGTTAGCGAGCAGGAAATGATCGAAACCATGCGGTTGCTGCTTACCCGCAGTAAACTTTATGTCGAGGGCTCGGGCGCTGCGGCTACAGCCGCTCTGCTATTTGGAAAAGTCAAAGCGCCTGCCGGTACAAAAGTCGTCGCTCTGATCTCCGGCGGTAACGTGGATCTCGACAAGCTTTGTTCTGTTTTGTGAATCGGAAATCGTAAAGGTAAAAGGTAAATAATGGTAAATGGTAACCAAGTGATCGGTTACGGTAAATGGAATTCGTAATTTGTAATTCGAAAATAACGGAGCTTTTTTATGCACGTTCGAATTTTATCCGAAAACGACGTCTATAATCTGCTGCCAATGGCAGAGTGCATGGACGTCATGGCGGAAACGCTTAAAACACTGGCTCGGGGCGACGGGGTGAACCCGCTCCGATCTCTGCTGCGATTTCCTGATGGCAGCGGTATTTTAGGGATGATGCCGGCGTATCTCGGCGACCCCCGAACCGCCGGTATCAAAGTAGTGACGGTGATGCCCGGCAATCACGGCACAGAATACGACGCCCATCAGGGGCTGGTTTTGCTGTTTGAAGTCGAACACGGCTGTCCGCTGGCTTTGATCGACGCCAGCTCGATTACCGCCATTCGTACGGCCGCCGTCAGCGGAGTGGCTACTGAGCTGTTGGCGCGTGCGGATGCCCAACGATTGGCTCTCCTCGGTTCCGGAGTCCAAGCCAGGACGCATCTCGAAGCGATGCTGCAGGTGCGCACAATCACTGACGTACGAATTTGGAGCCCATCGCAGAATCATGCCCGTGATTTTTCCGAACGGGAAAAATCGAAACACAACCTGACTGTTGATGTCGCGCCTTCGGCAAAAGCAGCGGTTGTGAATGCGGATATTATATGTACCGCGACATCTTCGCGTCAGCCGGTGCTGTGCGCGGACTGGATTTCACCTGGCGCACACATCAACGCGGTAGGAGCGTGTCTGCCGGCCGCACGTGAGCTGGACACCGAGACGGTCATGCGAGCCCGTTTGTTCGTCGACCGCCTGGAGTCGGCTTTAAACGAGGCCGGTGATTTCCTGATTCCCAAGAAAGAGGGCGCGATTTCGGACAACCACATCCTGGGTGAGATCGGGGAGATTTTGCTCGGCCAAGTTGACGGACGCAAATCGGATGAGGAAATCACCTTGTTCAAATCGCTGGGAATCGCCGTTGAGGACTTGGGCGCGGCCTATTACGTTTACGAAAAAGCCGTAAAATTGGGCGTGGGTGTTTCGATTGAGCTCGGGGGACCCAAATCATGAAAGCCGTACCAGCCCCTACTCTCGAGGATATCCGGGCCGCCCGGGAGCGCATCGCCGGTTCCGCTATTCGCACGCCGCTGATTCGTTTGAACTTTGATGAAGCGCCGGCAGAGATTTATCTTAAATTGGAAAATTTGCAGCCCATCGGCTCATTCAAGCTGCGCGGCGCCGGTAACGCCATGCGGTTGGCCGGAATGGATAAATTGCGCAACGGCGTTTACACCGCCAGCGCCGGCAATATGGCGCAGGGCGTCGCCTGGAACGCACGCGAACTGGGCGTGCCCTGTTCGGTCATCGTTCCCGACCGCGCCCCGGAAACCAAACTCGCCGCCATCAAAAGGTTAGGGAGCGAAATCATCAAAGTGCCATTTGACGATTGGTGGCAAGTCATCATCGATCACACCTACCCTGGGATGGAATCGTTTTTTATTCATCCGGTCAGCGATACCTCGGTCATGGCGGGAAACGGCACCATTGGCCTGGAGATCCTCGAAGACTTGCCGGATGTGGAGGCCATCGTCATTCCTTTTGGCGGCGGCGGCTTGAGCTGCGGCATCGCGACCGCCATCCGCGCTTTGAAACCGGACGCCAAAGTCTACGCTTGTGAAGTGGGAACCGCGGCGCCGCTGAAAGCGTCTTTAGAAGCCGGATCGCCACAGACCGTAGAGCATACCTCGAGTTTTGTGGATGGCATCGGCGGCAAAAGCGTTCTCACGGAAATGTGGTCGTTGGTGAAAAACTTACTCGACGATTCTTTGGTCGTGACCCTGGAGGATGTTGCCAAAGCCCTGAAGCTTTTGGTTGAAAGAAATCGAGTCATTGCAGAGGGCGCCGGTGCAGTACCGGTCGCCGCGGCGCTTTTAGCAAAGGCCGGCAGCGGAAAAGTTGTGTGTGTGGTATCCGGCGGCAACATTGATTTCGAGAAACTAGCGAGCATTATCTCCACGTGAATCATTTTAAAGAAAGGTAACCGTTCACCGAGTCAAATTTTGGACGCTGATGACCGCTGATTTCTTGAAATACTGTTTGACGATTTGTTTCATCAAGCATTGGTTGATATTGAACTACGTTCAAAAATCCATTTTCATCTTTTTCATCTGCGGAAATCAGGAAAATCAGCGTCCGAAAAACAAAGTTTTGCTCAATGAATAAAGTTTGTAAATTGGAAAAGGTCAAAATAATTGTAGTCAAAATGATTGAATGGCAAAATGATAACTTCATAAAAAATAATTATTTTGCCATTAAATTAATCTGCCACTTTTAAAAGTTATTTGAATTATTCAGGTTAGGTCAAAAATAGATTAATATTTGTGAACTTTGTGAATTCTTTGTGTCCTTTGTGGTGAATCTTTGGTTGCGGTTTCTCCGCGTTAGGAATAATCCAGGTTAGAATTAAAGTTTCGTGAGGTAATCGTAACATAGATTTATTTTTTCGATTTAACTAACGATTTATTAACCACAAGTGCACGAAGAAAAATGAGGGTAAAAAGTTCATCTGAAATTGTTCTATTGTTTTATTGCTGCTCCTGATTAACAATCCAACAATGGAACATTTTTTTTACAAAAAAAGAAAAGCTACTAATTAGATTAGTGTCTGAACGAAAACTCTTTAAAATGCTCAAGCACCCGTCCCCGGGTGCG
>JBHHWX010000304.1:0-7511 GCA_046756745.1 bacterium
GTCTTTGCGAGGAGCGAAGCGACGAAGCAATCCCCCGCTTTTAGGCACAAAACCAAGAGATTGCTTCGCTCGAATGACATTTGACTTTTTGGTCAGCCCCGAGACGTTTTCCCCAGTAAGTGGGGTCTTACCTTGACGGAGTCTAACAGGTCGGTGAGAAACAGGGGTATACCAAAAAAATGAGAATTCGGCAATCCATAGGCAGCAAAAAGCCTTAAACTCCAAAAAAAAGGCCCTCAACTTAAAAAGTCGAGAGCCCGTTTCTCAAAATTTGTTATGTTATAATTATAAATATTAATTGTTATTGTCTTTCTTTTTCTTTTTTTCCGTCCCATTATTCTCTTTGTTTTTTTCGGAACTTTTCCCTTCTAAAATCCGGCGTAATCGTTCCAACTCTTTCTCAGCGCGGATGCGTTCGGCCTTAATTCTTTCGAGCTCGGATTCTGCCGCTTCCGTTTCCCTTTGTTCCTTAATAATTTGCTCAAAAAGCTCCCGGCGAGTTTGTGCTTTTTGCATCAAAATATCACGTTCATTTCTTCGATAGACATTTGTCGGCAGCAATGTAAATGATGTGCCCATATTCACACGCCAGCCCGGGTAGTTAGGTTGTGTATTGGGTAGTGTACGTCCTAACAACCCACCTTGATCTGCAAACAGTGACTTATCCGAAGAATTTGTGATCCGGAAATCGGCGCCAAAGCGGACTCCTAACCAACGATAAGGTTTATAGGTAATCGATGGTGAAATGTAGAGATAATCTTCCCTGCTAAAAGCTGACGTCGGAGGGCGCTGGATAAAAAAGTTACCGTACAGTTCCGCAGCGAAATCGAATTTATCTTTTGGGAGTTTTACCCCGACCCCGTATAGGAGCTCCTGAGACATCGAAGTCGGTTTACTTCTCGAATCTCCGTTAATCAATTCGGCTCCGACATCGTTGTGATTCCAATATCCCAAATTGAGATGAACGCTAGTGCCTTCTTCCGGGTAAAGCGGGTCTCTGGAATACGTCAACATGGTCATAACACCGAGGGCAACATTTTCTGTTGAATACGTCTCAAAAGGAATATTGTGCTCACTGCCCGTTGGTAAGCGGGTACTTAGCATGACGCCGTAGGCCAATGAGTTGCCGGGTGAAGAGAATGAACCGATTTTCAAGGAAAGGAAAAGATCGTCCGGAGCGCTTATCCCTGTGCCTCCTCTATTCGTGTCTTGATAAAGAGTCGGGGAAAGAGCAATCTCGAAATGTCGTCCTAAACCATAATTTAAACTAATCCGTCCGGACACATCCCAAATTGTAGTAGAACCGCCCTTCTCTACCGGAAAATTTCCCACCTTTCCATACGATCGCGAATGGCCGCTCAATAGCAGATAACCGGCATTTAATGTCCATGCGGAATGAACATAAGTCAGTCCTTTACCGCCATTATAACCAATCTGGGCAACGGAGGGTTTCGGTAATACCAACGCAATACCGAAAAACACGACAAATAAATAAGTCAATCTTCGCATCATGAAAGCCTCCACACGGTTGTAATTCTATAGGTCAAAGTTTGTACTTCACATTCATCATTGATATGAGTCTATTCATTTTCGGGACGTTTTTTCGTTTTTTTGCGCTGCAACCAGTGTATTGGCGCGATACAAAGACTCAAAAGTCCCGGCGTCTGTCCACCACCCGTCTAAAATCTCAAAAGACATCTGATTCTTCTCAATATAGATATTATTGACGTCGGTAATTTCTAATTCACCCCGGGTTGATGGCTCCAGAGTCTTGATGTAATCAAAAACTTTTGAGTCATACATGTAAACTCCGGTTACAATCAAATTCGTTTTGGGTTTTTTCGGTTTTTCAATTATCCCAACAACCTGCTCGCCTTCTAATTCAGCGACCCCGAAACGCCAGGGGTCTTCCACTTCTTTCAGTAATATTTTAGCGCCTTCAGGTTGTTCTCTAAATCTTCCAACAGCCGCTCGAATACCTTTTTCGATAATATTATCGCCTAACATAACCACGACCGGGTCACCATCCACATAATATTCAGCTAAACTTAAGGCCTGAGCTATGCCACCTTCACCCTCTTGATATGCATAGTTGAGGTGTTTCAGGCCAAATTCCTTACCATTTCCAAGTAATCGTAAAAAGTCACCGGCGTTATTACCACCTGTCACGATGAGGATGTCATCGATACCCGCATCGACCAAAACTTCAAGTGGATAATATATCATCGGCCGATCATAGATCGGTAATAAATGTTTATTTGTAATTTTTGTTAAAGGATAGAGCCGAGTACCCAAGCCGCCTGCTAATATTATCGCCTTCATAATTGTTCTAAATACCTTTAAGTGGTCATTTACGATGAACTCGCAAATCACAATTCTTTTTATCGGATGTCAGATTCTAAACCTTTAGGATTCCTTCAAAAACAGTTGGTTGTGATCCGTGAATATAACCAAAAAGAGAGATGAATGCCAGAAAAAATGCCAAAATTTAATTTTTAAAAAATGAAGCCCAGACACAGCATCCATAACGGTATACATAGCATAGAGTTCCGGAGGGTGTGCTACAATATCTATGCCATCGAAATATCACCTTTACCCTATTCGCGAATGGGCAACATTTTTTGTATGAGCACGATTATTTATGAAAGAATGTTTCGAAATGAAACAGGTGAAGGAAAATAACAAAAGAAAGGCTCCCTCTGTCGCGAAGGAGCCTTTTTCAACGGCGCCTCAATTAAACTCGTTTTACCTACTTTTTAACCCAATGACCTGGTACAAAATAATAACCACGAGGAGATTTCAACCATCGAGCGTTAACATAAACATAACCGTGACGATGCTTCGTCCAATAGCCGCTCACATATACGTACCGACCGTTTTTGTGGGCCCAATGTCCGGAAACCCAATATGCATGACGAAACGGTTTGACTGGCTTGACCACTTTGACCGTTTTTAATTTCGGCGGACCGAATCGGAGATAAACTCTGACTCCGGCTTCACTCGCTAACGGTGTGAAGAACATTCCGGCTAACGCACCCAAAATAAGGTAACTTCTTAGTTTTTTCATGATTGCCTCCAAATAAATCAAATCCAAAGTTCTTATCAACATTTGCCATTACCTTAAGCAAGGTGCGTGCCATCACTTTGAGAAAACCCGTTTACTCCTGTTTTTTATTGAGTTAAAAGAAATATTTCATTGGTGTCGATTGTACTATTTTGTGCGTTTTTGTACCTATGCGTACAGCCCTTTCTTTGTAGTATCACTCTTAAAATGAACCGTTCACACTGATTCTAAAGTTTCGAATTTCTCCCAGATTTCGTTCGACTTGCGTATAATTATAATTTAACACGTTGTCTGAACCCACTACGAAAGAGAGATTTTTGAAATTGTACTGCAACCGTATATTAAATTCGTGTTGTTCCACCCGTTGGTCGAGAGTATAAATTTCCACCCGCTGCAAACGGCTGGCATAGCGATAATCCGCTCGACATTGAAAAGGGCCAAAGTGAAGAGATGGGTTGATCTGGGCGATCCAGCGCGGCCGGTACGCTAACGGCTTGTCCAATGCCAAATTTTTCGTGTCGAGATACATGACGCTGCTATTTAATCGCAGGCGATTATCCCACAATTGACAACCTGCGGATACTTCCACTCCTCGAATCCGTGCTTGCGGCACATTTTGGAAGCTCACAACGATCTCTCTATCGGTTTGCGCCAAATCCGGCTGCGCCTCGATAAAATTTTTGAAATCATTATAAAAAATCGCCGCGTCGAGATAACCAACGCTTGCGAACTTTTTCTTCACTCCAACCTCGTAGGCCCATGAGCTTTCCGGTTGTAAAAGGGGGTTGGGAACAATGACAAAATTACCCGTGTCAAAATGGATGGTGCGTTCTGCAATCGTGGGGGATCGAAAGCCGCGTCCGGCTGAGCCGCGCAGGATCAGAGACGCCCAAGGGTGATAATTAAAACCCAATCGCGGGTTAAATTGATAATTAACCGGACCGTCGATGAGAGTGTTCCGGTCAAACCGGAACCCAGCGGAGATCCTCAAGTTTGACAATATACGCCATTCCTCTTGTAAAAAGGACGCGAACAGGAGCTCCGTATGCTTTCCCCCGAAGAACACACCTCTCACAAGGTTCAATTTAAAATCCATCCCTATGGTCAGGAAATGGTGTGTATTCGGCAGCCAGTCAAACTGGATCGCGCCGCCCAGACCATTCGCCGGGAAAAAATCCCCGCTAACTTGAAACTGATTCCCTAACATCGATCTCAATAGAGAAGCGCGTATTTTGAGAGAGCTTTGGGTCGAAAGCGGTTTTGAATACTTCACGTAGGTATTGATCCAATTCAATCTCAGCATATTTCCCTCTTCAGCCGGGAGCAGTGGATGGAAGAGCTGGGAAGGCGTAGCATCTGTGGAATCTGCGACAAATGGAGAGCGCCACTGCACAAAAACACCCGAGCGGTCTTTGAGCCAAGCTAAGTAAAAATCGAGTTTGGACGCATCCCGGAAACGATAACTCAATTTACCGCTCAAGTTCCATTTTTCAAAATCGCCGTCCAGGCGATCTCCAGTCGAGGCATACCGGCTAAAAGAAAAACGCATGCCCAAATGTCCAAAAGCTTTGCCGTAAGCGATATCGACGCGATTGTATCCTAAGGTTCGATCAGGCGCCCAGTTCCAATCCTTAACAGAGGGACGATCATATATTCCGCCGGTTACGCGAAAATTTAAGGCGCCTTTTTGATCCGGTTTGGTGGTGATAATGTTAATCACGCCTCCGATAGCGTAGGAGCCCCAAAGCGCCGAACCGGCTCCTTTCACCACTTCCACGCGTTCAATATCGAGAATGGGTAACATATCCCAACTGATACCGCCGATATCGCTGGTCATCACCGGGATACCATCCACTAAAAGTAAAACGCGATTTGCAGAATTGGAACGGTATCCTGTTGAACCCCGGATACTGACGTCATCCTTCATAAAATAAATTCCGGGAACCATCTCGAGCGCTTCATCCAAACGCACGCTATTTCGAGAACGGATCTCCGACAAAGAGAGTACCGAGATACTGTTCGGAGACTCTTCCAAACCTTGCGCCCTTCTTTCCGCAGTCACAACAACCGGATTGAGAACCACGGGAGTTTCTACCAGAGTTATCTCGCACTTCTGCGCATTTGCGTCAAAGGGTGTTACCGAATCCACAATTTCAGTCTGATAGCCCATCATGCTGGCGCGCAGTTTATAAACTCCGGGCGGCACTTGTCGAATGACAAACCTGCCATCTCGCGCCGTGCTCGCCCCTAAAACCGTTCCGACAATTTCCACGTTTGCACCGGCCAACGGCTCCCGGGTTGCCGCATCGAGCACCCGGCCTCCTAAAGTATTCGCGTCATGGCTCAAGACAACCCGGCTCAAAGCCATCAGCAGCATAAGACTTGGAACAAGTGTTTTCTTTTGATACATTTTCATTTCAGTTCCCTCCCTTGAAATCTACGAAAATATCGATTCCACGGGCGGTATCGCCTTTTGCAATTGTGAGCGGCTCCGGTACGCCGGACCCCGGCTCCGTTTCAAAAAAATTGAGCTCTTTAAACTCGAAGAGGCTGGTTCCTTTCCCCTTCCAAAGGACGACGATGTAGCGATAGGTTCCAGGCGGCGCCGCCAATTTATAATCGTAAAAGTCGACATGAAATGGTAATGAAATATTGATCGCCGACACATTAAAAAAATCGAGTAAACTCTGAGGACGGGTTTTAAAAGCGGCGACCGCCATAAATTCCGTGTTATCCGGCCAGGAACCGCTGTAGTGAATGCGGCCTCGAATAGCCGCTCCCCGGTTGACCCGGGAAAAATCGGCGATAAAATTGATATCCTCCACAACCGGGGATTCCGGTGTGACTACCACAGCATCCGGAAAAGGGATTCCGGCAACGACAGTCGTACCGTAAATACCGAGCACATCCGACAGGGTAAATTGGTCGCCTTTGCCCTTCCACACTGCGCCAACAGCCGCATAGTTGCCGAAGCCGGGCAATTGAATTTCATATTCAGAGCTGTCGGAGCTTAAATTGAGATAGGAGCTCTGGGTCTGGGCTAATTCAACAACATCCGCCGGTGGGAAATCACGAGATGCGACAACCACGACCCAATCCGTATTCTCCGGTTTTTCACCTTCAAAAAAAACTTTCCCTTTAATCGTCGGCACAACCAACTGCGGATCGATGCCTTGATCGATGGAGCAGAGCGTCCCTAAAAAACACAACACGAATAGGAAGCCGGTTTTACAAATCCTTGTTTTCATAATAAGCCCAACTCCTTAGCTCATATTCGGTGATAATTAATTCAATTAGGCGCTTACACCGCCACTTCGACAAAGTTGTGGTCGATATGGTGAAGCTCTAAATTCTAAATTCGAATATCGAACTCCGAAACAATACAGAAACTTAAAATTCAAATCAATCTGGCGACTGACCGATGTTCAAAACAATCTCGGCTTTGATCGTTTTGGTCATTTTTGTTTTGTTTTTTGGGATTTGTTTCGAATTTCGTGCTTCGTATTTCGAATTTCTTTTATGTCAAATACAAGGAACAAAAGGATAACGGATGGCGTGATGCAGAGCGTGTGATAAAAATCCGAGCAAAAAACGCTACAAATATTGTTCCAATGATTCCGCTCTTATTGACATGACCTCCCTTATTTACGCCAATTTAACAATCGAAAGCATGAGCAGTAAAAGAAAAAATCTGAATGTACCCCAAAATTTCTTCCATTACGATGATTCGCAGGATGTTTATACTATGGAAGACGGTGAGCCGTTGTAAATCGTGGCGACATTGTTCTCATCTCGGCGCCATTTTCAGACTTAACTTCCCAAAAAGTGCGGCCAGCGCTGGTGGTTTCACCTGTGGATCAATCTGAGGATGATATTATTGTTGCACTCATTACTACGAACATTCATCGACCCCTACGTCCTTCAGACCATGCCTTGAAAACCAGCGACAAGAACTTCACAGCAACCGGATTAGGTTTGACTCTGTTTTCCGCATGTCAAAGTTGTTCAATCTTGACAAGGCACTTTCAAAAAGAAAGCTGGGTACGACGCCAAAAGCTCTCATGAAACAGCTTGATGCAAAATTGAAAATCGCTTTGGGCCTCGATAGTTAGTTACTGCCTATGAGCCGTCCGTCCCGTTTTTGGCCGGACTGGGCCAAAACCGAGGCTTTAGCGGCGTTCTGGAACCCGCGCCCCGGCCGCGTGCTCACACCGGACGACCTCGAGCACTACCAGAAAATCGTCGTCGCGCTCAAAGAGACCATCCGTCTCATGCAAGAAATCGACGAGGTCATCGAGCAGCACGGCGGCTGGCCCGGGGCGTTTGTGACGGAAGGAGATAAGAAAGAACAGAAAAAATCATGAAACTCGCATTGCCAGAAAAATCAAGCCAGTCGCAAGTGCTGCTCTACCAAACCGAGGATGGCAAAACCCGGTTGGAAGTGCGG
>JBHHWX010000305.1:0-7496 GCA_046756745.1 bacterium
GCCGGCGCCGCATACGTCTTCCGATTCGACCCGGGCGCTGCGGCGTGGTTGGAACGGCAGGCGGCTCCGTTCAGTCGGGATGCGCGTAAAAGCCAGCCGGCTCCCGTCTGGCGACCACTCCGGGTTCCCATCCCGGTCCACGCTTGGGTCGAGATATTTCAGCGTTTTATCCAAGAGATGATAAATGCCGATGAAACTGTGGTCGCCTCTCCGGCTCAGAAAAGCCAGCTTGGCGCCATCCGGAGACCAACGCAAAGCTCCGGCCCGGCCGCGGGTTTTAAAAAGCTGCTCCGGTTTGCCTGAGTCCGCCAGGGAAACCGACCAAACCTGGCCCTTGCGGATAAACACGACGAGCGCCTCCGTCGGTGAAACCGCCGGAGATCTGCCGGCGGCGAGTGTCCGGGGGGCGCCGCCGGTGAGGTCCACAATCCGGATTTCCTGTTTGGCGCCTTCCGGCTCACTCAATGGATTGGGAATTTCACCCTGTCGATTCGCGTTCCCGCCGTGAACGTAAACGAGGCTGCGGTTATCAAAGGTAAACTGAAGATTCGCGAACGCCTGGCCGTCGTCTTTAGCATTGGATGTGATTTGACGGCCTTTATAGTCAGGATTTTGCGCGACCCAAATCGTGCGGGCGCCGTTCGCAGACTGCACCCAGGCGATTATCGGGGCGCTTGGCGCAGCGGTCAGATTTGACGGAAATGGCGCGCTCAGAATTTGTTCGAGCGTGAATGTGCGGGATTTCTTCTTACTTTGTGCGGACAGAGAATCCGGATTCGTAACAAAACTGAGCACGAGCAGCGATAGAATTGTCGTCCAAATTGTACGTCGTACAACATCGACATTGTTTTTAGACTTCATGACGCATCCCTCTCATTTTATGGGTAAACATTATTATAGTTGACTTTTCTCACAAATTCCATTATTTTTTTTCGTTTCACCGAAGCGCTGGTATTTTTTTGCCGACAGGACTTTTTGAGTAATCGCTCGTCCGTTTTTTTTGGACGCTGATTTTCACAGATTTCCGCAGATGTAAAGAAAGATCATGGATATTTGAATGCAGTTTAATAACAACCCATCCTGATGAAACAAGTCGGCACAAAAATTTTTATGAAATCAGCAATTATCTGCCTTCATTTGCGTCTAAAATTTTATTCGGTGAACGGTTACCTCTTTGAAAATAACGATGAAATACCTATCTTTTAACCTGAAAAAATCCGTTCAAAATAACCAACAATGTAAGTAACGAATTTAATTTGAAAAAAACGGAGGGAACATGAAACCTTACGACCTGTCGCAACCCTTGAATCAAGATGCGCCTTTTTGGCCTTATTACCCGCCTTTTGAAGTGAAATACATCAAGCGCAAAGCAGAGCACGGTGTCAACGCGCAATATATCCAGACGTCGAATCACATGGGCACGCATCTGGACGCGCCCCGGCACTTTGTGACCGGCGGCATGACTATCGATCAAATCCCGATGGATTGGCTTTACGGTCCCGGGGTTATTGTCGATCTTTCCGATGAAATGGATGACCTGTCCGCTTACACGCCGGAGATGATCGAAAAGCGCGTGGAAATACGCCAGGGCGACATCGTGTTATTACACACCGGCTGGCACAAATACGCGCAATTCGGCTCCGAACCGGATGAGGAGAAATACATTCACATGCATCCCGGGGCGCACCCGGACATGGTGCCCTGGCTGCTTGACAAAAAAATTCATATTTGGGGAGTGGACGAAGTGTCGACCGATCATCCGATGAACCTTCCCATCGGCAGGTTCTTGGGGAAAGGCATGCATGGTCATTGTGACAAAGTGCGGGCCAAATGCGAAGCCAAGTTTAGTAAAGACAAGCTGCAGGAGCTGTTCCCGGATGAAGCCTATCAGCTCACCCACAACGCGCTGTTCCCGCACAACTGCATGCACGTGGAGAACCTCGGCGGCGATATCGATGCTCCGGAGCTGCAAAACCAAAGACTGACTCTGGGCGTTTTCCCCTGGAAATTTAAAGGCGGAGAAGCCGCGTTTTGTCGTGTGGTTGCGTTTGTTGAGGAGTAGATGACCACAAACAAACACTCAAATCAAAAGGAACCCGGCGCACTCGACGGCATTAAGGTCATCGAGCACACCACGGCGCTCGCCGGCCCGTATTGTGCGCAGTTGCTGGGAGATTTGGGCGCCGACGTCATCAAAATTGAACGTCCCGGCCAGGGCGATCAAGCGCGCCGCTGGGGACCGCCGTTTGTCGGCAGTGAGAGCGCGTATTTCCTGGGCACAAACCGCAACAAACGCGGCTTGACCCTTGATTTGAGCAAGGCCGAGGGACGGGACATTCTGCACCGCCTTCTCCCTCACACCGACGTCTTGGTGCAGAACCTTCCGCGCGAATCCAGCAGACGCAAACTCGGGCTCGATGAAGCGACCTGCCGTCGAATAAATCCAGGCCTCATCTGGACCGGTATCAGCGGATTCGGCAAATCTGGACCCTATGCCGAACGCCCCGGTTACGATATTATCGCTCAGGCCATGAGCGGCACCATGTTCATCACCGGAGAGCAGGAGCAGGAGCCGATTCGTTTTCCCACAGCCATCGCAGACATCACCGCCGGAATTTACACGGCCTTTGCCATCGTATCGGCGCTTTTTGCCCGGGAACGCACCGGAAAGGGGCAGTCGATCGATACGGCTTTGCTCGATTCGCAAGTGACCTGGTTGTCCTATTTAGCCAGTCAGCACTTAGCTACCGGGGAGCCGGTGCAGAAGCTCGGCAACGCCCACCCGTCTATTGTGCCCTACCAGCCCTTTCCCGCAGCCGATGGCTGGGTTATTGTTGCCGTGGGCAGCGAGCGTCTCTGGCAGCGCCTGGTTGAGGTGATGGAAAGCCCTAAATTAGCTGACGACCCGCGTTTTACAACCAATCCCGATCGCATCGCACACCGGCATGAGCTGGTGCTGTTATTGACGGAACGTTTTCGGCAACAGACATCCGAACATTGGCTGCAAAAGCTCACCGCCGCTGGAATTCCCGCAGGCCCGATCCATACCCCGGCCCAGAGTTTGACCGACGAACATCTGCTCTCGAGAGGCATGGTCGTCGAGCTGGAACACCCGGTGCTCGGAGCCATACGCTCCCTGGGCAACCCGATGAAATTGAGCGGCACTCCGGTTAACTACCGTTTGCCCCCGCCGCTGCTCGGAGAACACACCGTTGAAATCCTCAATGAGCTGGGTTATGGTCAGGATGCGATTCAACATTTTCAAAATGAGGGAGTGGTTTAAGGACAAAGTACGGGGGTGACATGTCAAGAAATGTGGACATATTTTTTATTCCGCCTGAAGAACAAGGACTGCTCGTGCTCACTCCCTTCTATGAATTTTGCACCCGAAAAGGGTACAAGACGTATAAAGAATATATTCTGATTGACAAAACGCCCATACAGTTTTTACCTGCAGCGACGTCGCTGGAAAAAGAAGCCGTGCAGCATGCCGTTTCCGTGAAATACAAAAATATCCAGATAAAAATTTTACGACCGGAATACTTGATCGCGATTTTTCTTTACGTGTTGCGGTTGAAAGACCGGGAAAAAATTGTTAGACTTTTGGAGCAAACGGAAATAGACCAGAAGCTGTTGTCGGATATTTTAACCAGGCATGGATTAAAGGAAACATTTGAAAATTTTCGAGGTGAGCGATGAAAAAGGTTGTTGCCAAAAACGAAAAAGAGGTAGAAAAATACCGGCAAAGACTGTTTAAAACAAATGAAGCGTATCGTAAAGAACAAGCCAAATTGCCTTTTGAGCAGAAAATAGAAATCGTCATGAAGCTCAACAGGTTTGCCAGGGAGTGGAGGCAGTCTTGAGGGCTGCCACCTGCGCCAAACCATCCGTAGCCATCCTGATTAAGAACGCTCGTAGACAAGTCCGAGACTATGAATAGCAAATTGCCCTGTTAGAAATTGGTTTGAAGCCCATGGAGTTGGCAAAGTTGAAATTAAAAGAAAACGATGGTTGGAGTAAAGTAATATGAAAGTAAAATGTATTTGTAGCGACTCCTTTAGAGCGTCATTTCCTGGAAACGCAGTCAGCCAACAAGCAGTGAACCCGGCTATTTTATTGGGTGAAAATTAAGGCCAATGCACCTGAGATTGCTTCGTCGCTTCGCTCCTCGTAATGACATTCCGGAAAGCCCGCAAAAGCAGGCAAAAGTCAAGGCGGTAGAGTGAGAAATTGACCAGATGGATGGTCTATCAACTCTACTACATGACTGAGGAGGAGATCGCCATTGTCGAAGGAGATAAATAATAAAGGTTGATGGCCCCCCTTGTACATCTCCGGCCAAGTATTGAGTTGCTTATTCATCAAAACTGTTATATATTGTTTGCGTTACACTCAGAAACTTGATGCCAATTTTCTAAGAAGGATACTGGAACATGAAATTACAGCGCACCGTAAAAGCCGTCATCCGACCGGGTGAACAATCGGGATATGTTGCCGAATGTATGGAAATTCCGGTTGTGACTCAGGGAGCTACGCTTGATGAAGTCACACACAATCTTCAGGAAGCGGTTCATCTTCATCTCGAAGGTGAGGATATCGCAGAACTTGGTTTGGCCCCCAATCCGACCATCCTGGTGACCCTGGAACTGGAACCGGCGTATGCCTAAGCTACGCCGATTATCCGGTCCCGATGTGGTTTGGATTCTGGAAAGATTTGGCTTTATGATATTTTCACAGCGAGGGAGTCACATCAAACTAAGGCGCTTTACCGAAGTTGGACTCTCCGCATCATCGGCTGTGCTATATTGAAAAAATTCCAAACATGACCCATAGCGAAGAAATCGCCCGGCGCTCAGCGACGGAATTACGAGACCTGATTGCGACCAAAGCGCTGTCCCCGGTCGAAGTCGTCGAAGCGTCGTTAGTGCAAATCGAACGCTGCAACGAGACCGTCAACGCAGTCGTGACCCTCAACGAGCGCGCCTTGGACGAAGCTCGGGGGTTGGAAAAAAAAGGCGTCCGCGGAGAAACCGGGCCGCTTCACGGCTTGCCGGTTGGAATCAAAGACGTGACTCCGGTCGCCGGATTGCGCACGACGTTCGGCTCGAAGTTGTTCGCCGACCATGTTCCCGAAGAAGACGCTCTGCTGGTCCGGCGCTTGAAAACAGCCGGCGCTCTCGTTATCGGCAAAACCAACACACCGGAGTTTGCCGCCGGCGGCCATACCTGGAACGACGTGTTCGGCGTGACGCGCAACCCCTGGAACCCGAAACTCAGTCCGGGCGGTTCGACCGGCGGCGGCGCAGCCGGCTTAGCGACCGGCATGTTCGCCCTGGCAGACGGCACCGACTTAGGAGGTTCACTGCGGATTCCGGCGTCGTTTTGTGGGGTCGTCGGCTTGCGACCGTCTGCGGGTCTGGCGCCCAAATACCCCGCCCCGTATCTTTGGGACAGCTTGCACGTACCTGGGCCCATGGCCAGAACCGTCGAGGATGTCGCCTTGATGCTGCAAGCCATGTGCGGACAAAGCCCGCTTTCGCCGGTTTGTCAGCCAACGGCAGGCCGCGATTTTGTCGCGGCAGTTCGGCGCGGGATAAACAAAGATTTGAAAGTGGCGTACTGCAAAGACATCGCCGGTATCGGGATCGACGCCGGCATCGAAAAAGTCTGCCGCGTGGCTGCTTTTGAAATGGCCCAGGCTGGTATCGAAGTTGAAGAGATCGACCTTGACCTGTCGTTCGCCCGCAAGCCGTTCCTGACGTTACGCGGCTACGTGTTTGTGGCGGAATTGTACCCACACCTGCACAGAATCGACGAATTCGGGGTCAATGTCGCCAACAATTTAAAGGCCGGACTGAAAATCACCCCGCAGGAGTTGGGCGCTGCCGAACAAGCGCGCGCCAAACTGTGGCATCTCTTTCGTGAACTGTTCCACACATACGATCACCTTCTGACCCCATGTATGGCGGTTCCCCCGTTCCCGGTGGAGCAGAACTATCCGGAAACCATCGCCGGCAAACAGATGGAAACCTATGTCGACTGGATCGCTCCGACGTTTGTTTTGAGTTTGACGAGTTTGCCGGTGGCGTGTGTGCCTTGCGGATTGGATCAAAACAATTTGCCGGTAGGCATGCAAATTGTCGGAAAGCCGTTGGGAGAGGAAGGCGTGTTGGCATTTGCAAAAGCTTTGCAAGATTGCCATCCTATCGGTTTGCCGAATTTAGGGTGGGCGCAGAAATAACTTGGTAATCTTCTGTCATCCTGTTTGGGCTAAGGGTGTGGTCGAAAAGTCTATTTTCTTAGCGAAGGCGTCCCGCCGAGCGTTTTCTGCCCTAAGTCTGTGCTGAGAATGCAGAGAAAGAAATACTTTGCGCATCTCAGCTACCTCTGCGCCTGTGCGTTGAAAATCGGTTTTTGTTTTTCTACTCCCTGTTTGGTTCCGGCTCTGCCGGGTTAGGTTAGCTCGATTTACCAATCCCAAACACCTCTGTCTGCAACGCCGCCCAAAACCCCGTCATCAGATCCGCTCCGGACGTTTCACCGACGGAAAACAAACGCTCGGTACATAGGCGTATCTCTTTCTCACGGGAGTCAATCAGCGCGGTTATCAGCTTCTTCAGTTTTTCGAAAAAAGCGCCCTCTTTGGCCAAATAAAGAAAAGTTTTCGAGAAGATGTTGCCCCTTTTGCAGGCGGCATAAATGTCGTCGATAAGCTTTTGGCAATCGTTTCCAAAAACCCGCCGGCTGAAATGGAGTCCGTAAAGCAGACCGGCGATAAAATCATCGCCGCTGGGGGTTAAACCGAAGCCGCATCCGTGTACCGTCTCAACACCTCCGGTAACGTCTCCGGCAGTCATCTTCCTCACTCCGGTCAAGATTTTCTCTACGAATGCCTTCTCGAATGTCGATTGAAAATTTTCAACCCTGTCCGGGTCAAGAAGAAAGGTCAGGCTTTTCGGGTGGGAGGTTGCGATGAGCGCCTTGTTCAGGAACGCGAAGTTTTTTGTGACCTTATCGACATCGGCAGATTCAAAATCGAGGTACGAATAAAAAATACGGTCTTCTTTGAAGTCGTAACTGCTGCCCACGATAATGACGGAGTGATTTTCGATCTCAATTGCGCCAATGCCGTCGAGGGTTAGATTTTCGACCACGATATTGATGGGGCCGGCGCCGATTTCTTTGTGCACAACGGAAACCAGGGTCCCGTGATTCGTGAAATTCACAACACGGTTAAAGCGTGAGTGAAGTTCATAGGTGCCGGGTTGAATGCTGTCGCCTATGCTTAAAAGGTTGGTTTGTCGCAATTGGATTTCTTGTAACCGATCACAGGGTATTAATCTTTTTTTGACAGGATTCAGTTGTTAACTTTTCTGTTTTAAATAAATTATAGCCATTCAATATGGTCTCCCCCTAATCCCGAAGGGATGTCATGATTATAGATGGAACAACGAGCCATTTTTATAACCCGGAACGGGTGGCATATATCACCCGTT
>JBHHWX010000306.1:0-7490 GCA_046756745.1 bacterium
GTGTATCCCGCCGCCACCGCCATCCGAAGCCTTCGAGAACGCGGATGCGGTTCTCATGGGAAGGGTGACTTCTTTTCAACGCGAAGGAAAATTCAGCCGCGTCGCCAAGCTCACCTTACTGAAATTGTGGAAAGGCGAAAGAGCCATCGCTGACGAAATTTTCACGGGCCTCAATAGTGCGAGCTGTGGCTTCGATTTTGTCGTTGGTAAAACGTACGTTATTTACGCCTCCAAGGACGAGGAGGGCAAGCTTCACACAAATATCTGCACCAGAACCAGGCATATCGATCAGGCCGGGGAAGACTTAAATTTTCTCGATCAAATCGACCCGATCTTTAATGGAGGTGACTCAGGATGCTGTGGTTCTGTTTCGGGCGGCGATGTCATCATGGCCGGGGGCGTTCTGTTGTTTCTTTTGAGACGGCAAAGGCCCAGAGTTCGCTGAGATGCGCAGAGTTTTTCTTGTTCTGCGTTCTTTGCGCCTCTGCGTTAAGACGAGTTTTTGCTTAATTGCAAATGGCTGCCACTTCCTCATAGAGTATGATGCGAGTGAAATTTAAAGTATCTTGTCAAAAAAAGGATGCTATGAAAAAAGTTATTTTGCTTTCCCTGCTCCTGTTTGTGTCTTGTGAGGACAGGATCGTAGACCCGGAAGCAACAGCGCGTATTGGCGCACCTTTCTGGCTGAAATTGGGAAAAGAAGCCGTCGTACAGCCAGAAAATATTACCGTGGCTTTTCAACAACTGGTCACCGACTTCCGCTGCCCCATCGGCCGGCGATGCGACCTACCCGGTCACGCCGAAGTCCGGATGTCGTTGTCTGACGCGGATCTGGATTCAATAAACTTTCGATTAGTCATCGGTGACTATGTGAGCAAAGCTGATACGATGTCGCATCCGTCTGTCGATGCGCTTGGCTATCGCGTTACGCTCATGCAGCTCGACCCGCATCCGCGCAGCGATGAGCAGCATCAAATTTCGGATTACAAAGCGCTGTTAAAAATTTCAAGGCTTTCGTTATGACAAGCAAAATCAAGACCTGGTTGTTGGCGCCATCGATGGGATTCTTGATGAGCCTGAGCGCTTGCGATCGGGATACGGGCCTCAAAACTGAGCACGTCGAGTCCTTCTGGACGCAGACGAACCTCGATTCAACGCATATCACGGCTCTTGCCGCCGGTTTAAACGGAAACATCTTTGCGGCCAACGCCGGTTTCAATTCCAGGGTTTTCCGCTCTCTCGACAACGGCGACCACTGGACTCGCCTGAACGCGGGCCTGAGAAATGAGCTCGTTCGGGCCTTCGCCATCCATCTCAACGGCGACATTTTCGCCGCACTCTACAACGGTCAAATTAGTCGAATGATGACGTCGACGGATCAGGGCGAAACCTGGGCCACGGTACCCCTTCCCGCATCGCTGGATATTCGAGTGATAGCCTGCAACTCATTGGGAGGTCTCTTTATCGTGAGCAGCGCAAGTGACGAAACCAGTCCGGGAATCTTTCGGTCCACCGATAACGGCCAGAGTTGGACGCAGCTTCCTCTGCCGGCCTCTTTTCCTTTTGACCTCGAGATCGCGCCTGATGGAAATATTTATGCCGCCACTTCGCAAGGCGTCTATCGCTCAACCGATGCCGGCGATACCTGGCACAAGAGGAGTGCAGGGCTTACGGATACCACTGTTTGGCGGGTTGCATCTGACCTATCCGGAACCCTTTATGCGAGCACAGGCCGCGACAGAATTTTCCGTTCCGACGACGCCGGCTTGCGCTGGGCGCCAACCGGCCTGGCGAAGCCGTGTATCGACGTACTCATCACCAATTCAATGGGCGATATATTTGCGGGAGTCGGGTTTTACAAATGTATCGAACCGGAAGGAATTTATTTTTCCTCAGATAGCTGGAAGAATTGGACGCAGCTCAACGCGGGTTTGACCGATAAATATGTCGCCTCATTTACACTGATAAACACGGATAAAATGAGTTTAGAACATGAAGATTCTAAGTCTTGTCACAGACCTTGCTGCGAAAAGATGACTTCATCGCGTCAAATAGCGTCATGCATTTCAACGCAGAGGACGCCGAGAACGCAAAGTTCGCAGAGAGAAGTTCTTAAAGCTTCTTCTCTGCGTTCCTCTGTGATCTCCGCGTTACATTCTTATCGATTTGAGCTTCAAATTATCGATAAAGTTTTGTCGATGTTTGACGCTATTGCTCGTTTATTAACAAAATCTGTGTTTCATCAGTGTGAATCCGTGACTAAAATAGAATTCACAAAGAAGAGAGGGAAGTCACGAAGCTAAAGGCCTTACATGCAGCCAGTATGATGATTTTTTTCCAGTTTAATTGCGCTTCGCCATTCAATCCAACGGCCGATCTTCGCTTCGAAGAAATTGAGCTTCATTTCACCAAAAGAGGTGGTTGGATTAACACCTCCAAACTGGATATATTCAGCAGCGGCTTGGCCACGGCCTATACGATTGCGCATGCCAGTCCAACCATACTCGATAGCGCCAGCTTATATTTAAACACAAACGAGCAGAACGAAATTATGAATCTTATTACTTCATTCTCGATCTACAAAAAACATTATGAACCTGCGGAATATGTTACCGATGGCAATTTCCATGTCATCGTCCTTTCATACCACTCGAGAATCGATACGGTGACCGTCTATAATGCCTTTTATGGCGCGCCCATTCCCCGAAAATTAGGAACGCTCATTAAGACATTAGAAGAAATACACAAAAATATTTTGGATGGAAAGTCTCTCGTTCTAATAAACCAGAGTGAATAGGATTTAACACCCGGGAGGTGATTAAATTGAAACTTATTCATATTGTATTTTTCGTTTGTGTGGGAATCGTGTTCGCGCAATGTGCGCACAACCCGGTCGCTCCAGAGGCAAGGGAGTTGACTGATCTCGAAAAGCGCCTGGTCGAATCGGACAACCAATTCGGCTTCAAACTGTTCAAAGAAATCGTAAAAAAGGAAACGGACAAGAACGTCTTCATTTCGCCGCTGAGCGTGTCCATGGCCCTGGGCATGACCCTGAACGGCGCCAACGGTGAGACGCAAGCGGCTATGGAGCAAACCATGGAACTATCTGGCTTAACCACGGACGAAATCAATCGATCTTACCAGAGCTTAATCAAACTGCTGACAAATCTCGACCGAAAGATCATCTTTCAAATCGCCAATTCCATCTGGACCCGCCAGGATTGGACTTTTGAGCAGGACTTCATCGATATTAACAAAACCTATTTCGACGCCGTGGTGCAGAGCCTGGACTTCAATGATCCCAAGGCGGTGGATATTATGAACTCTTGGGTCAAGGAGAACACCAACGGCTTAATCGAAGAAATTATCGAAGCGCCCATCGATCCGCTGACCGTGATGTTCTTGATCAACGCCATCTATTTTAAAGGAACCTGGACATACGAATTCGACAAGGAGCAGACCAAAGACGATGTGTTTATTTTGTTAGACGGGGTACAGAAGACTGTGGAGATGATGCATTTGAATGGCGATTTGCCTTATTTCGAGAACGAATCGCTGCAAGCGGTTGATCTGCCGTACGGCGACGGCTTGTTCAGCATGACCATTTTGTTACCGAAGTCTGAAGTTGAGCTCGATTCCTTAATCGCGGAATTTAATCCAGAAAATTGGCAGGGATGGCTGAGCGGCTTTTCAGAACGAGCGGTGGCTTTGTCCTTGCCGAAATTAAAGCTCGAATATGAAAAAGCCTTGAATGACGTTCTGAAAGCGCTGGGCATGGCTGTGGCTTTTCACCCTAAGCAGGCGGATTTTTCGCGAATGTACACCGGGCCAAAAGATCTCTACATCAGCGAGGTGAAACACAAAACATTTGTCGAGGTGAACGAAGAGGGCACCGAAGCCGCCGCCGTAACGTCCGTCGAAGTTACCACAACCTCAGCCGGGCCCAAAGGAATTCGCATGCACGTGGACCACCCGTTCGTATTGGTGATCCGCGAAAATCATTCGGGCACGATTCTGTTTATGGGGAAAATCGTGGAGCCAAATTAGGAGTAATATGATGAAAAAACCTCTCATAAAAAAGAAGCAGCTATCTCTCAATATCATGACCCTGTTGTTTTTGGCTGCAATCTTTGGCTGCTCTGCCAAAGACAATCCAACAGCGTCTGAGGAGAATAATTTTGTTTATCCCCTAAAGATTGGCAACAAATGGGAATACATGCGAGAACTCTCAGTATTTAATTTTCGTCCGGATACGGTTGGGTTCGCGCCTTCTGATACGATAATTTCATCTGTTTCCACCGTAGAGATTGTACGAACGGCGACTTTACCGGCGCCGGTTAAGACGTATGTCCTGTATGAAACCCTCACAGAGGAAGGAAGCAGTGCAAGTGAAAGCGAGTCATTTTACAGCAATCAAGCCGACGGCTTCTATTATTACGCCTATCGATGCGCAGGGAGCGTCCTCCCAAAATCTTCGGTCAAAAAGAGAATTTACTTCAAAGGAAGATACTTTAGCCATATTCGAGAAATCACCTCATTCATTGAAGACGCCGTCTCGAACAACTGCGTTGGCCTTGATTCTATAATTTATGAGGTTCCCCCATTAAAAAGTCTACCCTACCCGCTTGAGATTGGCGCACAATGGCTTTACAGAAGCGAAGGAAATCCGTTTAAAATCGAAAAGAAAGTAGTGGCAAAAGACAGCGTTACAGTGCCAGCGGGACATTTTAATTGCTACAAGATACAGTGGCTGTTCGACATCGATAATAATGGCGAAGTGGATAGGGACATTGAATTCTTTGATGACATATGCTCTGAGGGTTTGATTCGGAGAAATATTTTATTCAAAGATTTGCTCTTGACGGGTGAGAGCGGGCCTGAACCCATAGGCAAATTCGATGTTGAAGACCATTCTCAATTAATAAACATTCATTTAAACTGAACAAATACGATGAAAACCTTAATAACCATTCTTACTCTTTTGTTCAGTTCTATTTGTTTTTCCCAAACAAACGTCATGGTTTTTTCCGGAATCAATTTCCCGACATTTCCACTCCGGGAAAGCTCCTTTTATTTAGAACGTCATTGGCACAATGACACACGGCAGGTATTGGTATGAGATGGCGCTTCACGGATAAAATTAAACTCAATATTGAGGGAAAAATTTTCACGGATTATGAAAGCAGATTTCAGAATTCATGGAACCTCGGCTTATTATTCGCTTTTTGATTTGCATCAATAATTAAATAATTAAGGAGCAGCGCTCATGTTAAGAAGATTAAGTTTTATCTTAGGACTTACTTTCAGTCTCCTATTCACGCAATGCGCGCACAATCCCGTCGCACCGACGGCAAGGGAGTTGACTGATCTCGAAAAGCGACTAGTGGAATCGGACAACAAATTCGGGTTTAAGCTTTTTAAAGAAATCGTCAAAGCGGAAAAGGATAAAAATGTTTTCATTTCGCCGCTGAGCGTCTCCATGGCTTTGGGTATGACTCTTAACGGCGCAGACGGCGAGACCAAAACCGCTATGGAGCAAACGTTGGAATTCGCTGGTTTGACCACGGATGAGATCAATCAATCGTACAAAAGCTTGATAGAATTGCTCACCCAGCTCGATCCTAAAGTGGCTTTCCAAATCGCTAATTCTATCTGGTCTCGTCAGGGAAGGACGTTCGAACAAGAATTCTTGGACGTCAACAGAACCTATTTTGACGCCCTTGTGCGAGCATTGGACTTTAGCGATCCCGCTTCAGTGGATGTGATCAATAGTTGGGTCAATGAAAACACCAACGGTAAAATCAAGGAGATTCTCAAAAGTATCGATCCCAGCACGGTGATGTTTCTCATCAACGCCATCTATTTCAAGGGTACCTGGACCTACGAATTTGACAAAGAGCTGACAAAGGACGATTTCTTTAATCTGCCGGACGGTTCACAGACGCCGTCTAAAATGATGGTGCAGACAAACCGGTTTGCTTATTTCGAAAATGACGATTTTCAAGCCATCGATGTGCCGTACGGCGACGAACAATTCGGGATGACCATTTTTTTGCCGCGGTCTTCAAAAGATATCGATTCACTCATCGAAGAGCTCATTGAACAAGATTGGACTCAATGGCTAGCGAGCTTTTCTCCGGATTCGGTGACACTGCAATTCCCCAAGTTCAAACTCGAATATGAAATCAAGTTGAACGATGTCTTAACAACGCTGGGAATGGGCATCGCT
Source organism: bacterium (assembly GCA_046756745.1). Lineage (GTDB taxonomy): Bacteria > Zhuqueibacterota > Zhuqueibacteria > Oceanimicrobiales > Oceanimicrobiaceae > JBHHWX01. The sequence continues at coordinate 6,230 of JBHHWX010000306.1, forward strand.
TTCAACGGGGCAGCGGATTTCACTCGTATGTACAAGCCAGGCGGTTTGTTTATCGACTATGTAAAGCACAAAACGTTTGTAGAGGTTGACGAGGAAGGCACCGAAGCGGCTGCCGTCACGGTTGTCGCCATCGTTGAATCCGCCGGTGGACCTGAAATAAAATTCATGCGTGTGGACCGGCCATTTATATTTGTCATCAGGGAAAATCATTCAGGCACAATTCTTTTTATGGGAAAAATTGTAGAGCCTCAAATTTAGACTCAGGTTAAGCTAAGTACATGATTTGATAATTACGAGAACCTCTTTTTTTGTCCGGATGAACAATATAGAGTAAGGAGCGTCAAGTATGAAACGGATACTTTTATTGATTGCCGTAACAACAAATCTTTGGTCGTGCTCTTTTTTTACAGAGCCGGAAAGCTCGGAGCTTGAAAAGAACCGCAAGCTTTGGGAATCACAGAACATCAATTCATATCATTATCAATTCTCTCGTTCCTGTTTCTGTGTTCCCGGCTTCCTCTCCGGGTCGGTATATGTGCGTGGAGACACCGTGTACAAAGTTGAAAATCCCCAGGGTAATCTGACGCCGCTTGCAGAATTCGATATAAAAGAATTTAAATCTGTCGAACAGCTTTTTGCGCTCATCGCAGAAGCGGAAGACCAAGGCGCAGCCGAAATTTTAGTGAGCTATCATGCCGATCTGGGGCATCCCGAAGAAATTTCTATCGATTATATTAAAGAAGCGTTGGATGATGAAATCAGTTATTCTGCCGGGGATATTGTCCCTTCCGTTACCTGTGATTCCGCGTCAAATGATTGTGACTCAACCAACTGCGTGATTCTCACCGAACAGCACCCGGATTCGATTCAACTGGACACGTTTCAATTGCTCTCTGCCTCTATTTCCGGCGATGACTTGACAATAGAAATCTCTCACAGCGGCGGGTGCAAAGAGCACGAATACGATTTGTTTATGAGCCCGGCGGTTTTCCTTGAATCGTTCTCTGAGGCATTGCCCGTGCAAGCGAATCTTTTTTTACGTCACAACGGGAACGGCGATGCCTGTAAGGCGCTGATTCAAACGAGCCTCACCTTTAACTTGTGTCCGATTGCCGAGCTGTATCTGCAAAACTTCGGCCGCAAAGACGAAATCGTTCTCAATGTTTTCGAGTTTTTGGACGTGCCGGTGAGCAGGCATCTGAGCTTGAGTTATTTCCCGGATTAGCGCCTCCGGAAGCGCAAATCGCGACAATTGTGTTAC
>JBHHWX010000307.1:0-7458 GCA_046756745.1 bacterium
GGAAAAAAGGCTATTTTAATGTACTTTTGCAGCAAAATGGTAAACTTGGGTTAAGGCTCTTTTAAAAATGGACGCGGCTGATTTCGTTTCCTATTTCATCGGTGAGTCTAAAACAGCGGCTTCCCGATCAACTCAAACAGCATAAAAATCGTAAAAAACAAAGTTCCCCCACCGAAGATCAGAGCCGCAACCCCGACTTTGAGATTCTCTTTCATCACTTCACCATAATCCAAAGCTGGAGCGATACTCACTCTGGCATCTGCAATTAATTTTGCTTGACAAGCAAGCCGGATACCGCTTTTTTCATCACAATGAAGTTTTTCCTTCCAGGTCATAGGAGTGATACAATCTTTCGGCGTTACTTTGATCCGGTCTGTTCCACAAAGTCCAAAACCACGGCAATTTAAGAATTTATTCGGCCCGCCATAAACCGATACTTTGTTCGCGTGCGCAATCGTTCGGATGTCATCGCCTTCTTTTGCAGTCACTGTCACACTGGCTTCTTGAAACTCGATTGACGGCATGTTTCCTCCTCAAGTCTGAACCAACATTTATTCTGAATGCTCATGAACAAATTCATGAATCCGTTGTTGCGCCATATTGGCGATTTCAGTATTTGGGTAATTCGAGACAATCTTGTTCCATTGTTCCGCAGCAAGCTCCACTTCCTTTTTAGCAATATAGATATCCCCGGCATAAAATAAGGCAAATGCATGATTGGGTTCCTGTTTTAGCACTTCTTGAATCATCGCCAGTCCTTCGTCCGATCTTTTGAGATTGTGATAGGTCATACCCAAAACGATTTTGACTTCTTTGTTATCGGGCTCTATTTCCAAATGACGCTCGTAATACTCACTGGCTTTATCAAAACTGCCGGCGATGGAATACATTATCGCCAAACTATCCATCGAGACCAAATCCTTCGGATTTTTTTCAAGGTTCGTTTGCAACCGCTCTAACATCTCGTGAACCTTATTCATCGTTGCCATATCGAGAGGCTGTTGTTGGGAGGCCTGCTGCTGGCGGTCGCTGCTCGAGGAACTGAGAGGCTCCGGATCGCGGTTCTTCCAGAAAAGCAGAATAATGATAATTGCAAAAATAGGTATAAAGAGAAAAGGACCGGCTGTTGTCAGCCAATTTTTCTGTGTTCTCGGGATGGGTGAGGATGTTGTCGATATTTTGGGAGCCTCTTCGAAAGGTTTACCGCAACTGTGACAAAATTTCGCCTTTGGTTTGAGATTTTTACCACAAGCAGAGCAGTGTGTCTCTCTGTCCAGATGGATCCCACATTCCGGACAGAACTTAGCACTGCCCGGTATGGCAGCATTGCAATGAGTACATTTCACAGATTCTCATCCTCCTGTTGAATAATTAAATCACTGAATATTTTTTCGAGGGTTATTATTTTATGACTTTGGTTATTATGCTGGTAAATCAAAATCAAATTACGAAGCATACGGGCAAAGATCTCCATCGGAGGTGTTGTCGATAAATAGGACTCATAAAAAGCCATTCCCTGATTATAAATGATATTCGCACAATCTTCCCGAGTCAATATTTTACCCCGGTTAAAAACGTCGATATAAAAAAGGTCTTTCTCTTTACGGTATTTGAGCAAGAAATGCCTCGGAAAGCTCACGCCATATATGGGCAAATGAAGCCGTTGGGAAATAAAAAGATAGATAGCACAGAGACTAATCGGTATCCCTAGATGCTGATCCAGCACTCGATTTATGAAACTGTTTTGAGCATCGTAGTACGCATTAAGATTTCCACGAAAGCCAATTTCTTCAAACAAATAGTAGTTTATGCTGTCAACGATCAGACGTTCGTTTCTCAAATCATGGATTTGTCTTTGGATTTCTAATGCGTGGCGATCGAGTATTTCAACATAGCGCGCGCGCTGCAACTTAGGGTACTCAATTTTCGCTAAGATGAAACATCCTCTCTCCAGATCAAAATCCGGGGATACCAACAAGCTCTTAAATCGTTCTTCAAGATCGGCTAACCGAATTTCTTCAATCAGAGCTTGCGCTTGTATCCGTATCCTCCCCTCTGAGTCACTGAGACCTATTTCCTTCAAAATCGGAAGCGCCTGTTGCGCTTGCTGCGCCAACTCCTTGCGAGCAACCTCAACGACATTTTGATCGTCGTCGCCGAGAAGCGTAATCAGCGCTCTAATTTCATTTTGAGTTCGATTCATTATCATTGTTTTTTCCGAAAATGAAATTTTTTGAACCGGTTTTCCGTTCCGTCGATTAACCTTCGAATATTCGATCGATGTGTAAAAACAATCAATCCACTCACGAAAATACTAAAGACATATAAAGAACGGGGAACGGATTGCCCGAAAAGGCGATCTAAGAGCATCAACACAATGGGCAAAGATGAAGTGGCGGCAATAGAGCCTAGTGAAACATAACGGGTAGTGAGAACCAAAGTCAAAAATATCAAAAAGCAGATCAAAGCCGCCTGAGGGAAAAGGGCGATAATCATGCCCGCTCCAGTGGCAACGCCTTTTCCGCCTCTAAATTTTGCCAGCACGGTCCAAACGTGTCCGATAACTGCAAAACAGCCGGCAAGTAACTGAATGTGAATCACATCGAAATAGGCAGGTATCGGATCCAGTCGTATTTTTGAAACAATGAGGGTGGCTAAGACCCCTTTCCCAACGTCAATAAGTGCAACTGTCAAACCAGCTTTCCAACCGAGCACTCGAAATGCGTTTGTGCCCCCGGCATTGCCGCTGCCGTGCTCCCGAATGTCGATACGACGCATGATACGCCCGGCAACAATACTTGTCGGAAACGATCCCACCAAATAAGCCAATAATATGATGACGATAAGCGAAATCATAAACTTATTCTCCTAAGAAAGCTACTCCGGCTGCACCGGGGCCGGCATGCGCCCCGAGAGCAGGAGAAACATTCACGACCATAACGTCATTTAACTCAAATTGTTTTTTTATCTGCTCCTCAAGCCATGCTGCTTTTTGAGGCGCATTTGCATGAGCCACCCCGAAACGCACCTTACGTTTTCCTCTTGCTTCGTCGATAACGAATTGCATGATTTTTCGTAAAGCAGCCTTCCCCCCGAAAGTCTTAGATAATATCTCGACATTTCCATTTTTATCAAGCGTCAGAATCGGCTTCAGGTTCAAAACAGAAGCCAGCAGACCTCTCGATTTACTCAGCCTACCGCCGCGAATCGCATATTCCAAATTCTCAAAATAGACAAAGAACCTGACATTTTTTTTCGCCTCCTCAACACGTTTGAGCACGGCGTCACTATCTAACCCTTCGCCGATTGCGTGAGCGGCCTCAGCGACTATCAGCCCTAAAGCCACGCACGTCGTGCAACTGTCCACGAGACTTATTTTATGACCGGACACGGAAGAAGCCGCTGTTTCGGCTGCCTGAAACGTTCCGCTCAAGGCGCCGGAAAGGTGGATAGAAATCGCTTCTTCGTAATGACCCCAAAGATCGTTGTAAGTATCCAGGTAATCTCCAGGTGTGGGTTGCGACGTTTTCGGATCGTGTTCGGATTCTTGAAGAAGTCGATAATATTCTTTCGGAGTAATATTAATCTTGTCCAGATAGGTATCTTTGCCAAACGAAATCTGTACAGGCACCATCTGGATGTTATGCCGGATTACAAACTCAGGCGGGAGGTCACAAGAAGAATCCGTAATCAGCGCAATCTTAGCGTCGGCTTTCTCACCATAAGCTTGTTGGTGCTGGGTGCGCATATCGTCGAATTTCTTCTTACTGACTTCACCATAATTTCCTGCGATCTCAAAAACCGTCTCCGGATGATCCGTATGAATATGTACGCGCACTTTCTCTGCCGAACCGGCAACGATGAGCGAATTTCCATGATTTCTGAGCTCATCCCTAAGCTTGATCCGTTCGATTGCAACACCAGCAATAAGGCATTCGGTGCAAAACCGGAACGTGATATCTTCAGGCGCACTTTTCACTCGTGCACGTGCAACAGAATTGCCGCCAATTCCTACAGCCTTTTCTATTTTCCCGGATTCAAAAAAATGAAACATCCCTTCAAGCATGTGCACAAACCCTTGCGCGCCGGCATCGACCACACCCGCCTTTGCGAGTATTTTCATCTTTTTCGGAGTTTCTTTCAGAGAATGCTGCGCTGCACTGAGTCCTTTACGCAGCAGCTCCATAAAACTTCCGGATTGATGACAATGGTGGCTAATGGACTCCGCCCAGTCATGCATGACTGTCAGGATGGTTCCTTCCTTAGGTTCGGTTATCGCCTCGAAAGCACGCACTTTCGCGACACCCACAGCCTCCCCAAAATGATATAATGAGGCGGTCCCTTTCCCGGTAAAACTTTCTGAAAGCCCCTGAAAAAACTGTGCCAAAATCGCGCCCGAATTGCCGCGCGCACCCATTAGGGCCGACTCAGCCAAACATTGACTCATGACTGAAAGTCTCACGTCTTGACAACTGATCACCCCTTCGGCGACACATTGCATCGTCAAAGCCATGTTGGTTCCGGTGTCATTATCGGCGACAGGGAAAACATTAATGCGGTTCAGGTTATCTTGCATCATGATAACACGTCTTGCTCCAGCAATGATAGCTTGCTTGAGGCGCGTTCCATCGATGTGATCAAATTTCATGGGAATCCTATTTGGCTGTTTTACCTGCGTCAATGAGTGTTTCAATTTAGTTGCCCTATTGTTAAAAGTCAAGCAAAATGTCCACGTCAAGGTAAACCCTCGGTGAGACGCCTTCGAGAAGTGATTTTGGCCTTTTCGGCCAAGCTCCTAGACCGCCTCTTCATCTTCTCTTATCTTCTCCATAAAATTCTCTTGACATTTTATTCGGCAAATATTATGTTCACTCCGGTTTTTGAAAACCCAAACTGGGAAATAGTTTCTAAAGTGGAACGAAATTCTTCCGGAAAGAGTCCAATATCTGACGTTGTTGAAAAACTCTGTCAGGGTTAATGCTATGCAATATATATAGATGATACATTTTTATGAATACTATATACAGACATTCTTGTAAGACTCTAACCCTGACAGAGTTATAAATTAACAGAGTCCCATATGTTTGATTCATATTTATTTTAAAATTGGGAGTGCAACTTATGAACTATGTTAAGTTAACAATTTTTTCTTTCCTTCTCTGCAGTGTCTTTTCCGGTCACGCACATTCGCAGACTGCCGGCCAAATGAACGAGCAAGCCATGCAACTCTTGCGTCAAGGAAAAGTCAATGATGCGATTGTGAAGTTTGTCGAGGTCATCAAGAAAGACTCTCTGTATGTTGACGCCTATACGAATCTCGGGTTTATTTACTTCACAAACGGGATTCTGAAAGACGCTATCGATTTATATCTGCAGGCACTGATGATCGATGAGGGAAACGCGCGCGCACACAATAACTTGGGAGCGGCTTATGTGGCTATTGGAAACAACAAAAGCGGAGTTGTCGAGTACAAGTTAGCCTTGAAATTCAAACCGGATTATCCTGAAGCACACAGCAATTTATCCTATGCATTTTATAATCTCGCACAATACGACCTCGCTGAGAAACATGCCAAAAAAGCGATTGAGATGAGCGCAAATTATGCCATGGCCCACAATTATCTTGGCTTGGCCTATCATGCGAAAGGCAAGTTAGATGAAGCGATCGCTTCGTTCAATAAAGCCCTTGAAATTCGACCCAATTTTGTCGCGGTGCACAACAATCTTGGTATTGTGTATCGATCAAAATTGGATTTCGACCGCGCTATTGAATTCTACAGCAAAGCGATCTCTTTAGACTCCCTCAATATCGACGCGATGAATGGCTTGGGATTATCTTATCTCGGCAAACATGAAAACGAAAAAGCCATTGCTGAATTTAGCAAAGTCATAAAATTAGCTCCAAAGGATCCCATTTCACACAATAATCTATCTTTTGCTTACTATGACAAACTAGACTACGCCATGGCCATGCAGCACGCCAAAGCCGCAGAAAAAAACGGCTTGAAAATGAATGAGAAATACATGGCCGACCTAACAAAGGCGCTCGATGATAAATTTTTGCGTGCGAGACATATCCTTGTCGAAAATGAAGACGACGCGCAGGCAATTTTAGTGGAAATACAAACCGGTTCCGATTTCGGGAAACTGGCTGCCGAAAAATCCATAGATACAAATACCGCCAGAAAAGGCGGCGACCTGGGATATTTTCAAAAAGGCGATTTGCAGCCGGTGATCGAGGGGGCTATCCTGAATTTGAAAGTAGGCGAAATCAGCGGCGTTGTGCAAAGCGACAACGGATTTCATATTTTTAAACGGTTGAAGTAAGACAAAGGAAATATGGTATAAGGCTATAAGGGATTAAGGTATAAGTATAAAATTTACTCGGATCGTATTTCCTTATACCTTATTTCCATATTTTCCTAATCTTATCCCTCTTTCACAAATCCCACGATAAAACTCGGCCTCGTCTGACTTCCCTCTTTTCCGAAACCCTTGTTCTAAAACACGACACTTCTCGCGAATCGTGCTCACAACCAGCTCCCGTTGCTTCGAATTTAGTGCTGCATCCTCGAGCAATTTCAATAAAGCCTGCACCCGGTATTTATCTAAGCCCCACTGTGAAGAAAGCTGATCTGAACGACCTCCTCTTTTAACGATGAGCTTTTGCGGGATAAAATGAAACGGAACCCGCAGCGACGCTCTAAGCCATAAATCGTAATCTTCGCACGCGGGCAAACCTTCATCAAAAACGCCTACAATATCAAAGAATTTCCTGCGCATGAGCACGGAAGAAGGACTCACGATACACAAAGGTACGCAATGTTCAAATATCCAGCCGGAATACTTACGGTGTCGTTTGCGGGGATTGACGCGAACACGCCGGCGAATCCAGATCTCGTCAGTGTAACAGACCAAAGCCTCGGGATTCGATTTCATAAAATCGATTTCTGACGCGAGCTTATTTTTTTGCCACAGATCGTCGGAGTCCAAAAACGTGATGTAGTTGCCGTAGGCCGCGTTGATGCCTACATTTCGGGCCAAGCTGACTCCACGGTTCTCCTGGTAAATATATTTGATGGGTTCTGCAAGGTGGGCAATCCATTGCCCGGTTTTGTCGGTTGAACCGTCATCGACAACAATTATTTCAAAATCTCGATAAGTTTGATTCTGAACCGACTCAATCGCCTCTTTTAAAAAAGGCAAGCGATTGTAAGTTGGAATGATAACGCTGGTTTCTATCATGGTTTCCAATTTAACAAACCTAAAACATTTTTCAAAATCAAAGTGAGTTTATTTCGCAAAGATATTTCGACAAAAATATTATCTGGACAAATTAAATCTTCGGTAGTATATTAGGCGCTGAGCGCCGTACATCGACAAAACTTTGTCGATGTTGTAAAATTCATTTATTTAAGCGGTTTGAGTAGAGTAGGCAATAAGCAGTAGGCAGTAAGC
>JBHHWX010000308.1:0-7436 GCA_046756745.1 bacterium
GTTTGGACCACAACAAAGCAAGTCATTTAAACATTTGCGGCTTCGCCGCGTTAGGTAAACTCGGTCTCTGACGATGTTGCACAATCAAAAGAGACATGTCGAACACCATAAATCAGTACCTGAGCAATCTTGATACAAACGCTAACCGATAAAAATGGCAAACAATCTGTACCCGATAGATGTCATTCAATCTCTGGTGGAGCAAGAAAAGATACATCAGATCGATTTGTCCGAGCTTGGGTTGATCGATCCCGATATTTTGAATTTGATCCCACCGGAGCTCGCCATTAAATACAAACTGATACCCTTTGCCGAGAGCGACGGCATCATTTCAGTCGCCACATCAAACCCGTTCGATTTAGAAGCGCCGGAAACGTTGAAACGAAAAACGGGCGCCCATCTAAAAATGTATTTCGCCCCGGAAGAGCAAATAGATGAATTTCTAAGCAAGTTTTATTCTCACGATAATGTCCTGAACGGCTTCGATGATGACGATGCCGAGGACGTGGTCGTTGAAGAAGTTTTTCAAGATTCTGAGCTCGGTATAGACCTGGCGAGCGATTCCGATGATGCCCCGGCCATTCGTTTCGTGAACTCCATCCTCAAACAGGCAATTCAGGAATGTGCCAGCGATATTCATATCGAGCCTCAAGAAAACTGTCTCAAGGTTCGCTTTCGGATCGACGGCATTTTAAAAGAGGCCGCGACCACTCACAAAAAATTCCAATCGAGCATCATCTCGCGAATCAAGATTATGGCCCGACTCGATATCGCTGAGCGGAGAGTCCCGCAAGACGGTCGAATCCGGGTTCGCCTCTTCGGCAGAAGCGTCGACCTGCGGGTCTCGACTTTACCGACGATATACGGTGAAAAAATTGTCAAACGGATTTTAGACACAGGCGGGCAGTCTCTCAATATCCATAGTCTCGGCATTGAGCCGCATCTTTTGGAAATGTTTGTGCAGGCGGTCAAGGCGCCGCACGGCATGATCCTCGTTACCGGGCCAACGGGCAGCGGAAAGACTACCACGCTTTATTCGGCGCTAAGTCACGCGAATTCTCCGGAAAAGAATTTGATTACGGTTGAGGACCCGGTTGAGTACCGATTAAAAGGGATCAATCAAATTCAAGCCCAGCCGGAAGTCGGCCTCACCTTCGCGGCCGGGCTGCGAGCGATACTGCGACAGGATCCCGATGTGGTGATGGTTGGCGAAATCCGCGACCAGGAAACGGCGGAGATCGCCATTCGAGCGGCTCTGACCGGTCACTTGGTCTTCAGCACCTTGCACACCAATAACGGGGTGGCCACGTTGATGCGATTGCTCGATATGGGCATCGACCGGTATTTGATCTGTTCCGCGATTACCCTGATTATTGCTCAAAGACTGGTGCGCTGTACCTGTCTCCATTGTATCGAATCGTATGAAATAAATCCGACAGTTCTGGATCGGCTCGGGAGTGACCGTGAAATGGTTGACGGTGTGATCTTCACACGCGGTACCGGTTGTGAACATTGCGGCGGAACGGGCCACGCCGGCCGGGTAGCAATTTTCGAGTTCTTTTCACTCAATCACGAAATTCGAAATCTCATTCTCAGAGAAGCCACGATGGATGAAATCGCCATGAAGGCCCGTGAAATGAAAATGGAAACCCTGCTCGTCAACGGATTGAGAAAAGTCATACTCGGCTTGACCACTGTGGATGAAATTCTTAAAATAACCGCCGACAATTAACACGACTAATTTAGGACCCATGCCTTCAAAACAGCAAACAAACAAGAAAAAAATCACCGGACCGAAGAAAATCAAGGCGGAAGAACTTTACCTTTTTTCGAATCTTCTGGCGACGCTCATCGAAGCAGGAATCCCGATGCTTGCCAGCTTGACTATCATGACCGAACAAACCGACAAAAAAGACCTCAAAAAGGTGCTGCAAAGAGTGATACAAGATATCAACGAGGGCGCCGATTTGACGACTGCTCTGTCCAAATTTCCTCATATTTTTTCCAATCTTTTCGTGTCCATGGTGCGGGCAGGTGAAAAAGGCGGAAAGATGGTTCAGGTATTACAACAATTGTCCGATTACATGAAAGCACAGGATCAATTGCAGAGAAAGATAAAAGCAGCCCTTTCGTATCCAAAGTTTGTATTCTCTTTTTTCGGGCTGGTGCTCTTGGGAATTATTTTTGGGCTAATACCGAAGTTCCAAGCGATATTTGAAAGTTTCAACACCGAGTTACCGCTGCCGACCCGGATACTTATCGATATCAGCGAGTTTGCAAAAGATCATCTTCTCATAGAGCTGGCTTTGGTGTTGATAACATTTTTCATGTTTAAGAAATATCGAAACCAGCCAGCCGTTCGGGCATACTTGGACGATATGACACTGAAAATACCTTTTATCGGCGACTTAATTTTAAAATCGATTCTTTCAAAATTTTGCAGCACGTTAGGTCTTCTTCTAAAAAGCGGCGTATCGCTCGTAGACTCTCTAGACATGTCAAGCCAGATATCTGAAAACATCCGTTTTAGAACCGCGATGAAAAAAGTTCGCACCGGCGTCATCGAAGGGGGGTCGGTACATCAGCATTTAGGACAGTTTTCAATATTTCCGGCGCTTATGGTACAGATGATATCCGTGGGAGAGCGTTCCGGCGCCCTGGATGAGATGCTCTATAAAATAGCTGAAATCTACGAGGGGCATGTCGATTCAAAAATATCCGGACTTACTTCAATCATCGAGCCTGTAATAATGGTATGCTTGGGAGCTGTAGCGTTAGTAGTTATCATTGCCTTGTATCTACCCATTTTCAATATGAGCGGCGCGATTCAGTGAAAGAATGGTAACCACAATCACAGGGAATACCCTGTGATCGGTTACAAAGAATGGGATTACTTTATTAACTAAATAAGAGGAGTTCTTATCATGAACAGATTCATCAAGGACCGCCGTGGTTTCACACTCGTCGAGCTGATGATCACCGTGGTCATTATCGGAATCCTGGCTGCGGTTGCGGTGCCTATTTATCAATCCCAGATAAAGAGGGCAAAAGCGAGTGAGGCGGATGCCGCCCTGGGTACCATACGAACGGCGCTGCGTGTTTATTACGCAGAGAATCTTAAATACCCTACATTCTCCAAAGCCACGGCCGTAACGAGTATTGGTGTGGGTATCGCCGCAGATGATTTAAAGGGAAGATATTTTTCAGCATCGGATTATACCTATACGTCATCTGATGGGATAAAATATACCATCCAAGCCAAGGGATCAGGAAATCAAAAAGGCATCAACCGGCAATTAGACCAGGACGGGAATTTAAAGTCCTTCTGATGTCGGTTATGTAGCTGACGGTACATCTTAGTCCCGAGACCGAATCACGATTCGTGTGCTGCACGTCATGAACAACAACGAATTCGGAATTGGACCTGCGGACAAATGTGCTGGAATTAAGAAAGATCAGGATGGCATGACCCTGGTGGAAGTCATGATCGCTATCCTGATCTTTCTCATTATTATGGTCGGCGGTATGAATTATTTTATTCAGCCGCAAGTCATCATCGCACGGCAAAAAATCGAGCGGCTCGCCATTATGGCCGCCCACAGCAGACTGGAAACTATCCTCGCCTTAAATTATGACGACATCACAACCGCCCTTAACGAAAAGGGCGTAAAAATCGTTTTAGCGAAAATAACCGGCGTGAGAAAAACAACCATCAAATATGTCGATGACCCCGCTGATGGAAAAGGATTAAGCGATAAAGATGGTGAGACAATCGATTACAAAACTATCACGGTTAAAATCGCCTGGCCGGGCGTTAAAAATCGATCGCTTGTTCTAAGCACAAAGGTGAGCGGTTTTGAGAAATAAATCCGAAAACTTTCTCACGAGACAGACCGGTTTTACTTTGGTCGAAATGATTTTTGCCCTGGTCATGAGCTCCATTGTTTTGATCGGGATTTCGATCGTGGTGACCGGCGCCCGAAAACATGTTAGAGATGGAATGCTCAAAATCGATCTGCAGCGCGATTTTTCTTTCATCGAAACCTTTTTGTCGAATAACATTTTAGCCAGCACCGGGAACGCTTATCAAATTTATGCGACCTACGCTGACTACAAGAAAAGCAAGCCCGCAAAAAAATCAGGCGCCTGTCTAAAACTCGTGTATTCAGGAAAACAGTGGCGGCTGCTTTTTAAACACAATTCCAATCTACGAATCATTTATTCAGACTCGAGAAAAGACGATTTGGTAACAGACGTTGTCTCGAAACTGGTTTTCAAAAAGCAGCCCGGGGGTATCGAAACTTTTATTGCTCTTAATCGAGGAACCTGGAACGTAGAAGGGACGCTCGTTCATGCTTTCAGAAATTAAAAACACCTTCGATATGTCTCTGAATAAAATACGTGCAGATCAGGCCGGGTTCATCTTGGGGCTGGTTTTAGTTTTCTTTGCGATATTCACAATCATCGGCGTCGCATTTATACAACTAAGCGGCGACGAACGGATAGAAACGCGAAAGCATTATCAACGTATCAAGGCATTTTATTTAGCGGAAGGAGGCATCCAAAGAACTCTCTGGGTGATGAATCGAGTTTCGCCTGCAAAGGCGTCATACAGCAACGATTCGGTTTCTGTTGTCTACGACGCTGCCAAAAAGATCATCACAGCCACAGGTCAGGCCGGAAGCGCCAAAAGGGTTGTTCGGGTCATGTTGGAGCTCGATCATCCTTTTCGTCATATCGTTTCCTACCGGAAGAGTCTAAAAATGGATAAGTCCCAAAGCTCATTATCTTATGTTCGCGGCGCTGAACCAAAGCGTTTCTCCCGCTTTCCGCTGCCGGATCTGAGTTATTACAAAAGTATCGCCGATACGGTCATCGACCTGGGGGGTTCGAAACGGGTCGAGTTATCCGGGAAGAAGCTCAAAGGTATCGTTTTCATCAACGGCAAAGTAAAGCTGAGGAACCACGTGACGCTGAATGGCACGTTAGTCGCGACCAACGACATTGAATTCGACGGCGCTAGTGAAATCCATGCGCAACAGAACTTTCTGTCCCTTTCAGGAAAAGGCTTCTATCCGGCAATCGTGTGCGCAGCTTCTGTTATTTCGAAAAAGAAGAGTCAAACAATCGTCAACGGGGCTGTTTACGCTTCGAAAAAAATCAAACTGAACAATGGCAACTTTAGCGGACCGCTCGTTGCCGATCGAATCCAAATTAAAAAAAAGACCGTTGTTTCCGACTCCGGGAGCACACAATATTATGAACAACCGCCAGGTTTTCTTTCCCCAACAAGCAAAAAAGACGACTGGCGCATTAAACCGGGAAGCTGGGAAACAATTTAGCTCATGAAGTTTCTGACACCACAACGTCGAATCGGCTTAGATATCGGCTCGACGACGATCAAGCTCGTGGAGCTGAGTCTCAAAAAAAAAGAAGAACGGTTGAAACTTCTCGACAAGATCGAGCTGGCCGATGAATTTGCCCTGATGAAATTTGAAGATATTAAAGAAAACCGGGTGACTCAAACCTTGCGCAGCCTCATTGAAAAGCATAAGTTAAGCAATTGCCTGGTCAATGCCACCCTGCCGGCAAACGCCTGTTTAATCCGGCGCGTGCCGACAGCCAAATCCTGTCCCGAAGCCGCTATCGTGACTCAAATCAGGGACGACGTAAAAGATTGTATCGATGGCCCAATCGAAAATATGCGGGTGGTTTACCAGCGAGAACAGACGCCGGAAGATAAGGAGCAGGAGTCGGTTCTGGCTTGTCTTGTCCCCGAGAGCATTGTGGAAAAGTATCAGAAAATGATCGAGCACAGTAAACTCAGATTGTCGGTACTCGATGTGGACGCCTTTGGCGTCTATAATGCCCTGTACCGGTTTTTTGGAGGGATTCCCCCAAAAGTTGTTTCGGCGCTCCATGTGGGTTCTCAATATTCGATTTGCTGTATCACGGCGCCAGGGAAACATCCTTTTTTTCATACCATCCATCAAGGCGGCAATGATCTCACCCATCAACTCATGGAAGAAGGCGGTCTTGGTTTTTCAAAATCAGAAGCGGTAAAAAAAAGAATGTTCCATCCCGATCGCACCGGACTGCCGGCCTTTCAGAAATCGGATCTCAAACGGATCTTTGACGATTACGCTCAAAAATTGCTCCACGAGATCAAGCAGGTTTTTCTGTATTTTCAATCGAAAGAAGGGGTAACCAAAATCGACCTGATTATGTTGAGCGGCGGCGGCGCCCAAATTACACTGTTCATCGATTCAGTGCGCAATGCTTTGAAGATTGAAACCGTGGCTTGGAACCCTTTAGAAATGTTTGAGGGGAGCGATCATGTAAACGGTCAAAAAAAATCAGGGCAGCTTTTTACTCCAGCAATCGGGACATTGTTAAGGGGTGGTTCAACCGGACACTCATTAATGACGATGTTGAATAACTCTGTCAGGGTTCATGCTGGGCACGATATATAGACGATGCATATTTACAGACATTCTTGTAAAACTCCAACCCTGACAGAGTTCATTAATCGAAATAGTAGATCAAAAGGCCTGCTGGGTTGGCGATGTGATTAAAATCAATTTTAACAGCAATGAAATTGCTGAAAAAAAAGCCCGTGCGAAAAAACTTCTTTTGCGGATTTACATGGCCGCCTGGGTGATATCCATCTTCTTCGGTTTGTTAAACTACCGCCTTAACCAAATTGAAGGCGCCTTTTATGCTTCCAAGCTTGTTCAAATGCAAGACAACTTGGCGCAACAAGCCCCGGCCTTCGAAAAAGCGCAGGAATTATTTGAGGAAAAGAGTCAAATCGCCGAAACATTAAGTAACCGATTACGTGGGGCCGCTTCCCCTGCGTTTATCCTTCGCAGCCTTGAAAACCTCTCACAGTGCCTCGACGACAAGGTCTGGCTGCAAGAAATCCGGTTCGAAGTGAAAGACGAGGCATCGACGGCAGACCCGGAGGAAGAAATCGAGACGCCGAATGTTGTGTTTTCCTTGACCCTCAAGGGAAATATGGTTTTCAGCGGCAATCAAAACGAAAATGGCCAGCTTGAAAATTTAGTCAAAAGGATAAAAGAGGTGGAGATCTTCAGGCAGACAAAAAACCGCTTGGACTTGAGCGATATGAAAGTCAAAAAATTAAAAGGAAAATTCTATCATAATTTTGCACTCGAATTCATCTGGTCGCATGCTATCCTTTAAATCAAAATGGTTTCTGGCTTCTTTGGTCATTTTTGCGATCTTCAACATCGGCTTTAATTATGTCGTCATCGGTTCGGGCAACAACAGTGTACGGCACAATAAACGATTAGCTGATCAACTCGCCGAAGACAACTCGTATCTCAGCTCCGTCGATATCGCCGGAATCGTTGATAAACTCACAAAGGATGTGGATTTGCTAAAGATTCGAAAAACGGCTGTACTCAGTCAGG